>JBEBAF010000021.1:0-3059 GCA_041159045.1 Actinomycetota bacterium | reverse complement strand
GGCCAACTCGTCCGAATGCTTCGGGTTATCGCAAACCAAACACTTGACGGAAACGATTCAGGGCTGCCTTCGAACCGTGTACGACCACTTCGCCCTTGTTGATCGCCTCTCGGAAGGTCACCAGATCCTTCCGAATGCGGAAGAGTGTGGCGGCCGAGGTTTCGAGCGTGAGCACCGGCCGTTGCGATGACTCGAGCATTCCGCTTGAAGTGAGCGTGAATTCCTCGTCGCCAATGCGCAGTAGATAGGTCTCGTCACTTCCGACAGCTGCGGTTGAGCTGTAGTACGCCATGAGACAGGTCTGCACCGCTGACCAAGGACGATTGGTACGACTCGGCACAGGAGTTTCAAGAAGTGGCATGCCGAACCGTGCGAGAGACCGCATGACGGGAAGCACGTCCTTGCCTCGTTCGGTGATCACGTAACGAGGACGACTCGCGCTTCCCTCAGTGGCTATCAGATCTTCGTCGAGCAGCGTTCGAATTCGCGCCGAAAGAACCCCGGGCGCAACACCTGGCAGATTCGCCCGAATATCGCTGAAGCGTGTTTGCCCAGCGATCACCTCGCGTAGCACCAGAAGAGTCCAGCGGTCGCCCAACACGTCGAGCGCGCGTGCCACCGGGCAGTACTGCTCGTCGTATCGAACTGTTGCTGGCATGGGGTCTCCATCGTCTACAAACGGCCGCCGAACCTTATGATACTTTAAAAATAGTAATTAGGTTTGATGGGGAGACCTCTAATGTCAGAAACGCAGAATCTCGCTGCGGTACGCCGTCGAGAGCGAATCATTTTGTTGGCCACGGGTCTTGCGGTGTTCGCCGTGTTCCTCGACACCACAATCGGCTTCGTCACTTTCCAAGCCATCGGCAAGACGTTTCCCACGTCGCCATCCACGTTGTCGTGGGTCCTCAATGCATACACATTGGTGTTCGGTTCGTTGCTCATCCCGGCTGGACGACTCGCCGACCGCATCGGGCGACGGCGTGTATTCCTCATGGGTGTGGTGGTCTTCACCATTGGCTCCATGGCATGTGGACTTGCTCCGAATCTTGGGTGGCTCATTGCCGCCGAGGCACTCGAAGCAGCAGGAGCTGCGCTGCTTGTTCCGGCATCACTCGCACTGCTGTTGCGCTCGTTTGATCCGACACGAATTCCCATTGTTGTTGCCATTTGGGGTGCCATCAGCGCGGCGGCGGGAGCAGCAGGCCCACCAATCGGTGCATTGCTTGTCAGCCACCTGTCGTGGCGTTGGGCGTTCTTCTTGAATCTTCCCGTTGGCATCTTCAGTTACTTCTTGGCTCGCAAAGTGCTCAACGAAAGCAAAGAGTCTGAGGCCGGCCCCATGCCCGATGCCCTCACCGTTGCGCTGCTTGCGTTCGGCATGGGCAGCATCACGTTGGCGATCGTGCAAAGTAACAAATGGGGCTGGGGCAACGGCAGAACCATCGCCGCTTTCGCAATTGGAATCGGACTGCTCGCCTTCTTCGTGTTGCGTGCACGCGCGATTCCGAACCCCGTCCTGCAACTTGGTCTTTTCAACAATCGCGACTTCCGGTGGGCCAACATTGCCGCCTTTGTCTTTGCCATCGGTTTCAACGCAATGTTCATGAGCAACGTGTTGTTCCTCACCAACGTGTGGGGATACTCGATTCTTCGCGCCGGTCTTGCCATTGGCCTCGGTCCCGCGATCGTTGCAGCGACTGCCACACGATTCGGCAAACTCGCCGGACGCATCGGGCAACGCGCCGTTCTCATCCCCGGCGGAATTCTTTACGCAATCGGCGGAACCTTGTTACTGGCGCGCGTCGGTTCAGAGCCTGCCTACTTGACCCATTACTTGCCTGCGGTGATCTTCACCGCATTGGGCGTCTCGATGTGTTTTCCACAGTTCTCGTCAGCAGCAGCGGCAACATTGCCAGCCGATCAATATGCAGCAGGAAGCGCGGTCACGCAGGCCACTCGCTATCTCGGTGGATCGTTTGGTGTTGCAGCAGTCATCGCGTTCACCAGCGGACACGTCGGATTGAAGGGATTCCAGCACGGTTGGATCCTGATCGCATGTGTCGGCGTTGCTGTGTCGCTTTCGAGCTTGCGGCTTTCACGTCGCAAGACACCTGCTTGATTCGTCAGCCAAAGCCTCAATTTTGCCTGACCCCAAATATTTGATCGGGGCTGGCGGAGTCGCGTGACTATCCGCGCTTCCAGACGTCGGTTGCTGACAGGGCTTTCTTGAGGAGTTCGACCAAAGTCGTCAACTCGTTCTTGTTGAGGCCTTTCCACTGGTCGTAGTGAATGGCCTTGATCTTCGCGGTCACTTTGGCGAAGACACGACGCCCTTCCGGAGTCGCCTTCACCAAGACTTTGCGTTTGTCTTCGGGCGATGCACTGCGCTCGACCAGGCCGAGCCGAACGAGCTTGTCAACCAACCGTGTGATGTCGGATGCCTTGTTGATGACTCCGTCGACGATGTCACCCATGGCCAGGGGGTCTTTCTTCTCCGCGAGGCACAACACCCACAGCACCCTGTAGTGGCCTTCGTTCAATTCGTATTCGGAGCAAATACGGTCGATGTCGGCACCGAACTTGGCGGCCAACAGGTTCAGAAAGATGTATCCGTCGCGGTTGAGACGATCAAGGTGCTCGGTTGGTAGCTTCCTTGATGCCATTTGCCGAATTTAGTCGCTATGCGCGATGCAGCACCTGTGCGAGTGCTGCGGTGAGATCGGATTCTGCAGTTGGAGACGACCCCATGCTGCGCCACGCGATGAACCTGTCGGGACGTACGAGGACTGCGCCACGCGAACCGAATTCGCGATTCTTCGTCCACGTGAGGCGAGGGTCAAGGTAGTCACCTTTCACGTGACCAATCGTCACGGCATCCACCGGTACGCCGAGAGTTTCGGAGGCTTTCTTGGCGGCGTCACACCAATCATGACCTTCCTCGCCTGCGATGAGAAGGAAACGTCCGGGCTTCACAAGATTGATCGTGGATGTTCGGTCGCGGTTCTGGCCCTTCTCGATCCACGCATGCGGCAGCGGATGACCCGGCCTCGTACTCA
>JBEBAF010000020.1:0-6239 GCA_041159045.1 Actinomycetota bacterium | reverse complement strand
ATTTTTCGATCACTCGGTCGACGAGTTCCTTGGCCTTCGTGACGACGTAATCCTCGACGCGCTTGATTTCCTTCGGGGCGAAGCCACGCGACACGATCGAGCGCAGACGGAAGTGCTTCGGATCGTCCATGTTGATCATCGATCCGAAGAACTCGTTGAGTTCAACCGTGAGATCGCCGATGTTCGAGCCCTTGCCGCTGCAGAACAGTTCGGGATGACGACTGACATGCCAGATGTCGTCGTGACGCGTGAGGGCGTAATAACCCGGCCCGCGAGGGATGGGGGAGTTCTCGAATTCCCACTCCTCGAAGAATTGGTACGGAGCCTCGTTCCGAAGAGTCCGGAACGCCGCGGAACGCCACGCTCGGTCTTGCAACCAAAATTCCGGATTCGAAAGGTTGATCTCGTCGAGTGAAACTTTCGGTGTCGATGACTGCTGGCTCGGCATGCCGTGACAATATGCCCTGCCGATGACACCGAGTGAAGCCCATCCCGAAGAAGCACGCATCGAGTTCACGTTCTTCGTCGATGCCGAGACCTACCTGATGTCCGGGGGCGAGCTCGCCGCAACCGAGTCGGAACTCCACGATGCGGGTGTCGAACGTGTCGACGTACCAACCCAGTTCGGGCACGACCTTGGCGAGCGGGTTCCCGTTCGTGTGTTGGCAACCGCCCGCGGCCTGCGGTGGTACGCGGCGCTCTTGAATCTCCATGATCCCCTCCAGCGCGAAGAACTCGAACGGGTCATTTCGGCGCGAAAGTGAGCAAAACGCGCACCGCTGTGCGCCGAGAACCCCTGTGTTCAGTAGGGTTCGGAGGTCAAGCAACGCCGTCGGGGGACGGCTGAATAAAGGGGAACACCATGGCCGAAGCCGTCATCGTCGCAACCGCCCGTAGCCCGATTGGTCGTGCATTCAAGGGATCGCTCATCGACATACGGCCCGACGACTTGTCGGCCCAGATGGTGAAGGCGCTCATGGCGAAGGTGCCGCAGGTGCGCGCCGACGACGTGGAAGACCTGATGATGGGTTGCGGCCAGCCCGCAGGTGAACAAGGCTTCAACATCGCTCGTGTCGTCGCGATCCTCGCGGGCCTCGACAACGTTCCCGGCGTCACGGTGAACCGCTACTGCTCGTCGAGCCTGCAGACCATTCGCATGGCGGCGCACGCAATTCGTTCGGGCGAAGGTGATTGCTTCATCGCGGCGGGAGTCGAATGCGTCAGCCGTTACGGAGCCGGTGCAAGTGACTCGGCACCGAATGCAATCTTCGCCGATGCAGGGAAGCGCACGAAAGCGCGCGCCGAAGGTGGCCAGCCGTCTTGGACGCCGGCAGCCGGCTTGCCCGACATCTACATCGCAATGGGCCAAACGGCCGAGAACGTGCGCGAAGTCGAAGGCGTCACTCGTCGCGAGATGGATGAATTCGGTGCGCGTTCACAGCAACTCGCCGTGCAGCATCAGAAGAACGGATTCTTCGAACGCGAGATCACTCCTGTAACGCTGCCGAACGGAACCGTCGTGTCGACCGATGATGGTCCACGCGACGGCACAACCGTCGAAGGGTTGGCGAATTTGAAGCCGGCATTCCGTCCCGATGGTGAAATCACCGCGGGCAACGCCTGCCCGTTGAACGATGGTGCTGCAGCCGTGATGGTGATGAGCGAGACGAAGGCGAAGCAGCTCGGCATCACGCCACTGGCGCGCGTTGTCGCGTCGGGCGTTTCGGGACTCAACCCTGAAATCATGGGTCTCGGTCCGATCGAGGCGATTCGTCAGGCGCTCGGTCGCGCGAAGATGACGATGAACGATATCGACCTCGTTGAAATCAACGAGGCGTTTGCCGCGCAGGTCATTCCCTCGGCGAAGCATCTCAACATTCCAATGGACAAGTTGAACATCCACGGCGGCGCAATCGCGCTTGGTCACCCCTTCGGCATGACCGGCGCGCGCATCATGACCACGCTGATCAATGGTCTGCAGCACGAAGACAAGACGTTCGGCATCGAGTCGATGTGCGTTGGCGGCGGTCAGGGAATGGCCATGATCGTCGAAAGGCTCAGCTGACGCTTCGCCTTGTGATCATCGAACGGCTCAGATAGCCGAGATCAAATCAATTCGTGACGGCGCGCCATCGTTTGCGCCGTCAACGACAGCAACACCATCACACCCGCGACACCTGCAAAGGCCCAAATGGGCCCGTGTGATCCGTATACCCACGGACTGATCAGGGCCGTGAGTGCTGCCCCCACGAGGTTTGCCGCGCCTGACAATCCCTGTGCGGCAGCTGCGCGGCCTTCAGGAGCGACCTGCGACATGCCGGCGCGCATTGCCGGCACGACGGTGGCCTGCAGGATGCCCTCGAGGATCGACAAAAGGATGATTGCAAGGGGGGTCGTTGCGATTCCATACCCGGCGACCAACGGAGCAAGTAGGAACACCGAGTAGAGAGCGACGCGCAATGGGCCGGCCTTATCGGCGAGGCGACCACCCGCGCGCACGAGGATGACGAACGGGATTCCGTAAATGAGGAACGACAATCCGACGACGAAGTTCGAGGCGCCACGGTCGGTGAGGTAGCGGTCCCACAACGCGTCGTACACGCCGACGGGGAGGAACAGGCTCATCGTGGTGAGGGCAACCGTGCGTACTCCGGGAACCCGCAACAACTCGAGGCTGAATCGACGCGACCGTGCGGAAGAGGGAAGTTTCGGCAGCGACTTCGCCGACAATGTGAGCGCTGCGAGTCCGGCGACGATCGCGAACACGACGAATGTCCATCGCAGGCCGAGCGGGTCGAGCATGATGCCGCCGATGAACGGCCCACCCACGATTCCCGCTGTCTCGATACTCGCAAGGCGACCCAGCCGCTCGGCCGCACGGGTCTTGTCGAGGTTTGCCGCGATGGCATGTGCGGCGGGTTGCGTGCATCCGAACGACACTCCGACGAGCGCGCGACCGATGATGAATTGCCACAGGGAATCGCCGAAGGCGAAAACCAGCGAACCGGCGGCAGCAACGCACAGGCCGGCCACCATGAGATATTTGGGTTTGTATGAATCTGCGAGTGGTGCGATGAAGATCTGCGTCAGCAGACCAAAGACGAATCCGATTCCTGCAATGAGTCCCAGACCGAGGTCTGCGAACCCGTATTTGTCTTGAAGGTCGCCGAGTGCGGCGAAAATGATGCTGCCCGAAACTGCGGTTGAACCCGACGCAAACATCAGCACGCTGAGCGTCGCGGTCGAGTGGTCTTTCGTGCCCACTTTCTCTGTGGTCATGTCAGCCACGAACGGACGCCGCTTCGGCGAGTACCGCTTCGTTGAATTGCGGCCAGTAGTCGAGGCCCCACTCGGTGAATTCGCGGTTTGCCAGCATCACGCACGCAACATCGGCAACCGGATCGACCCAAAGAAACGTTCCCGTTCCTCCGAAGTGCCCCCACGTTGCGGCGCTTCCATGTGGCGCGGTCCAGTGGGGTGTTTTCGTTCCGCGTATTTCGGGACCAAGTCCCCACGGACAGGGGTCGAATCGGCCGAGGCCGGGCACGACGCCTTCGAGTTGCGGAAACTGCACCGTGACCATCTCGCGAACTGTGTCTTTCGCAAGCAGCGTGGGTCGACGCAATTCGGCTGCGAACTTGGCGCAGTCGTCGACGTTGCTGACCACGTCTTTGGCCGCAGAACCTTCTAGCGCAGTTGCCGTCAACCCGAGTGGGGCACACACGGCTTCGTTCAGGAAATCGGCGAAGTCCATTCCCGCGCGTTCGGCCACGTGGTCGGCAAGAAGTTCTATACCCGTGTTCGAATAGACGCGCTTGCGTTCGGGTGACGTTATGGGGTTCACGCCGTCAAACGAGTAGCCGCCGGCGTGGCAGAGGAGATGTCGCACCGTGCAGCGGTCTTGTCCGACCGGTGCGTCGAGCGATGTTGTGCCATCTTCGACGGCGATCATCGTGGCCCACGCGGTAAACAACTTGCTCACCGACGCAATGCGGACTCGGCGAGTGGTGTCGCCGTGTGTGTGCAGGCGACCCTGACGGTCGACGACGGCAACCGAACTGAAGTCGACTGGCCACGCGGAGGTGAGTTCGAAGGCGCGAATCAGTTCAGGTTAGAACGAATCAACTCGGCCACGCGGAATGCGAGGTCGATGCCCTGACGGCCGTTCAAACGAGGATCGCACACCGTTTGGTAACGATCATCGAGGTCGGCATCCGAAAGCCCGTGTGAACCGCCCACGCATTCGGTGACATCGTCACCCGTGAGTTCAACGTGGATTCCACCCGGCCACGTTTGTTCGGCGCGGTGTGCACGCACGAAGCCGGCGATTTCGGTGACGATGTGCTCGAGGCTGCGTGTCTTGCGACCGGTGGTCGACGTGAAGGTGTTGCCGTGCATCGGATCGCATGCCCACACGACCGGATGCCCCGAATCGCGCACGGCACGGAGGAGCGGACGCAACTTGTCTTCGACGTTGTCGGCGCCCATGCGCGAGATGAGCGTGAGTCGGCCCGGAATGCGAGCGGGGTTCAGTGTTTGGCACAGTTCGAGAACGAACTCGGGTGAGGCACTGGGGCCAACCTTGCAGCCGATGGGGTTGCCGACGCCACGGAGGAATTCGATGTGGGCGCCGTCGAGTTGACGTGTGCGCTCGCCGATCCACAGCATGTGTGCCGAACAGTCGTACCAATCGCCGGTGAGCGAGTCTTGACGGGTGAGGGCTTCTTCGTAACCAAGGATCAACGCTTCGTGCGACGTGTAGACGTCGACTTGGTGAAGATTCGAGTTGTTCTCGGTGTCGATTCCGCACGCACGCATGAAGGCGAGTGCGTTCTCGATTTCCGTGGCCAACACCTGATAGCGCTGGCCCTCGGGAGAGGATTCGATGAACTCTTGGGTCCACGCGTGCACGCGGTTCAAGTCGGCGAAGCCACCCTTGGTGAATGCGCGCAGCAGGTTCAAGGTGCTTGCCGATTGGTGGTACGCCTGAACCAGACGGTCGGCATCGGGGCGACGCGCTGCTTCGGTGGGTGCAGGATCGTTGACGATGTGACCACGGAACGACGGAATCTCGATGTCACCGATCTTCTCGAACGGCTGTGACCGTGGCTTGGCGAATTGACCGGCCATGCGCCCGACCTTCACAACCGGCACGCCGAGCGAATAGGTGAGCACGACAGCCATCTGAAGAATGACGCGCAACTTCTCGCGAATGTTGTTTGCCGAGAACTCTTCGAAACTTTCGGCACAGTCGCCGGCCTGCAACAAGAAAGCGTTACCGGCGGCCACTTGGCCGAGAGCGGATTGCAGATTGCGCGCTTCGCCCGCAAAGACGAGCGGGGGGAGAGTGCTGATCTGCTTCAGTGCGCGATCAAGATCGCCGGCATCGGGCCACGCCGGCTGCTGCTCGGCAGTGAAGCCGTGCCAGGAATCGGGAGTCCAGATGCGTGCCATGGGCTACGCAGCGTAGATGCGCTCCGCGTCTTCACGCAGGCCAATTACGGCGCGGCTGACAAGGCGACGTGCGGCCTCGGCCGTGACACCCAGAGCTTCGCCGACCTCGCGGAAAGACTTGCGTTCGCCATCGAGCAGACCGAAACGAGCCTCGACTGCATAGCGGGCGCGCTCGTCGAGGGTCTCGAGAAGCTCGTTCAGCAGTTCACTGTCGACGAGAGCCATGACGGCGTCTTCGGGCGTGCCCTGGCCGTTGTCCATGAGGTCGCCGAGGGTTGCGTCGCCATCGTCGCCGACGGTCTTGTCGAGCGAGACCGGGGTGGTGAGGCGGTGCAGTTCTGCGTTGCCGGCGTCGAGGTTCTCGCCGTCACCCGATGACTGACGCAGGGCAGCGCGCAGGCTGGCCGAACGATCGACGGGAATACGAATGAGCGAGGCCTTCTGGTCGAGCGCACGGCCGATGGCCTGGCGGATCCAGAAGGTGGCGTAGGTGGAGAACTTGAAGCCACGGCGCCAGTCGAACTTGTCGACGGCGTGCTCGAGACCGAGGTTGCCCTCCTGGATGAGGTCGAGCAGGTCCATGCCCTGCGGGAGCGGGTAGCGACGGGCGATCGAAACCACCAGGCGCAGGTTGGCGCGGATGAAGCGGTCCTTCGCGGCGGCGGCATTGCGCTTGTCGCGGCGGATCGCGGCGGAGCGCTCGCCCTTCGCCTCGCGGGCGAGTGCGTCGCGGCCGGCCTCGATGGCCTTCGACAGCTCGCGCTCGTCCTCGGCGGTGAGCAGGG
>JBEBAF010000019.1:0-5473 GCA_041159045.1 Actinomycetota bacterium | reverse complement strand
TGGCAGTTCACGCGCAAGGCGATCACCTCGCCGATCATCGGTGCCAGCAAGCCCGAGCAACTGGCCGATGCGGTGAAGGCACTCGACACACCGCTGGATGCAGACCTGACCAAGCGCCTCGATGTTCTGACGCGTGAATACCGATTCGGCGACTCTGCCCGATAGTCGGCTTCGCCGACGTGACTACGCCGCGGTGATACGTGCGTAGGGAACGGTGATCTCGAACGGAATCACCAGGTCGTAGGCCTGGCCGGGTTTGCCGTCGTCGCCGCCCTGCCAGCCGTGCCACGGGTACGTCACCGCACCGTTTTCGCGCAGGATCGGCGCACCGGACGCGTCGTATTCGAAGAACGGACCGTGTTCGAAGCCTTCGGGAACGGGCATGCGCGAACGATCGGCCGCGCCGGGTTCGGCGGTTTCATACATGCCACCCAAGCCGGTTCCGTTCGACACGACCCAGTGCACCTCGGCGAATGCAGGGCTCGTGGGGCTCGGCGCGCGCCCGTGGTTGTGAGTCGAAAGGTCAACACCCTTACCCGCGGTCCAGAGGTAGAGGTAGCAAATCTCTTCACCCGCTGCGTCGAGCAAGTGGAAGCCGGGCGTGAGGCCGGCATCGAGACCATTGAAGTAGTCGGTGTAAGCAGCGAAGCGCTCGCCGAACGAGGTCCAGCCGAGTTTGTCGGCATGCGGTCCTTCGAGTGCGATGTCGTTCATCGATGTGACGCGATCAGGTGCACTTGCGGTCTTCACGAGCACCGTGACAAGCGCGCCTTCGGGGCCGGCAACGAGTTCACCCTCGGTCACGCGCGTGTCGGCGAGGGAACGCGGCGCGATGTACGGAACACGCGACGGCGAAGTCAGTCGGCCAACGACCACCTTGATGGACACGGAACCTTGTTCGTCGAGCTTCCAGCTTTGGCCGGCGTCGAGGCGCACGAAGTACAGGTCCCATCCTCCGAACGACCACCGGTCGCTGGCAACGGGCCCGTCGCCCTCGTACATATGAAGGTCGACGCCAAGGCGTTCTTTCGACAAAGACACACGAACGGTGCTCATGATTCCCCCCGGTGAACGCAGTTCCCCACTGCGAATGGTGGGCACGACGGGACTCGAACCCGGGACCTCCACCGTGTCATGGTGGCGCTCTAACCAACTGAGCTACGCGCCCTTAGAAAGGGTGACAATGAGTGTATCGGAGCGGGCCCGGAACGGGACGGGCCGGATTCAGCGCGGGGGCGGCGAGAAGCTGGCGCGCACGAAAGTGCCCTCGTGGCGTTCGAGGCGACAAACCGAGCCCTTGCGGGTGTCGGGCCAGTCGACGATGTCGAGGCCGTGCCATTCGAGTCGCTTGAGCACCGCGGGAATCACGTCCCCGTGGCTGCACGCGACGCTTCCATCGGCAAGCGACGCGAGGAAGTTGAGTGCCGTGTCGGTGTCGGTCCCTTCGCGCAAAGCTTCGACGGGCTCGACCATCAATGACGTCATCTCGGCAAGAGGTTCGAGCGTTTGGCGGCAGCGCAGGTACGGACTCGCAACCAACCGCACGGGGCGCAGCGGCGCGAGTCGGGTGGCGATCACTTTCGCCTGAGCGAAACCCTCGTCGACGAGTGGACGCGTCGAGTCGTCGCCCACCCATGCCGAGCGGCTTCCCGCTTTCGCGTGACGTACGAGGTATATCGCGGCTTCGCGTTGTTGGCTCATGTCAAACGAAGAGTAACCGCATTCGCGAGAAGCCTTCCCGCGCGGGTCAGCGTGACGCGATCGGATTCGACCGATATCAATCCGGCGTTCACAAGTTCGTCGATTTCGGCGTCTTTCCCCGAGGGAAGATCGCCGACAGCGGCCCCCTCGCGTCGACGCAGGGTCAGCTGCACCCGTTCGGCCGCAACTTGTTCCGCGTCGAGCACCTCGTGCGCCGCTTCGACCGATTGACGCTGGTTGACAAGATCGATGTAGCGCTCGGGCGTGCGTACGTTCCACCACCGTCGACCGCGTGCATGTGAATGAGCAGCGCAACCAAAGCCGCGGTAGTCGGCCTGGGCCCAGTACAACCGATTGTGCCGACTCTCGTGACCGGGTTCCGCCCAGTTGGAGATTTCGTAATTGGCGAGTCCCGCCGCTTCCAGCAGGTCGTCGGCGATCGGATATTTGTCGGCTTGGTCGTCGTCGTCGGGGTGACGCTTTGCATCGTCGGCGAGCGGAGTACCGGGTTCGACCGTGAGGCCGTAGGCAGACACATGTGGCGGCCTCAGCCCCAACGCACCGTGCACCGTGGTGACCCAATCGTCGACCGACTCGCCGTGTGCCCCGTAGATGAGATCCATGTTGAACGTGCCGATACCAACGCGACGGATCGACTCGACGGCCGCAATGACGTTGTCGGGATTGTGCTGACGACCGAGTGAGTCGAGGACATGCGGCACCATCGACTGCACGCCGAGACTGATGCGGTTCACCCCGCCGTCGCGGTACGTTGCCAGCAAATCGTCGGAGACGTTGTCGGGGTTGCACTCGACGGTGACCTCTGCGTCGTTGGATTTCGGAACGGCGGCAATGACGCGAGCGAGCATTTCGGCCGGCACCAACGACGGTGTACCTCCACCCACGAATACCGAGGTCGCCACCGCAAGGCCACCGTCTACCGCGCGCAGGACTTCGCCGTGGAGTGCGTTCATATAGGCGTCGACCAGTGTTGCTTTGTCGTCCCACGTGGCAAATGCGCAGTAATCACACCGACGCGAACAGAAGGGAACGTGAATGTAGACGCCGAAGTCTTCACGTGATTCGGTCATTGATCCACCGTTACTGCGTGGGTGGAACGAAAATGAGCCCGAGCCTGGAAAGTTCGTCGCCAACTTCGTCGACCGGGACGTCGAGCATCACCGCAATTGCGCGGGTGTCGTGGGCGCGCACAGTAATCACCTTGCCGTTGAAGTCTTGACGTTGCACCTGGATCATCCGCAGGAATCGTTCGAGCATGCGGAACTTCTCGTCGGGAAAAGTGGTGAGTTTGGCAACGTCGATGCGGACTTTTGTCGGACCGGATGCGCCCGGTTGTGAACGTTCGACCGCAAGCGGATCGCGCGGCAGCAATTGGTCGATCGACACTCCGTAGAACTTTGCGAGGCGCTCGAGGCGCGGCACCGAGATGGCCCGCTCTCCCCGCTCGTATGCGCCAACCACCGAGGCGCGGAACTCGTCGTTCGATTGTGCTTCGACGTCGTTCAGCGACAATTTCTTCTGCCGACGAATCGAACGAAGGCGTTCGCCGACGAGTCGCGAGTACGGGGATTCGTGGAGAAGTTCGTCGTCAGCCATGGAGCACCCCCACCATTGTCATGCGTGACGGGCGATCAAACGTGCACCCGCAACGATCGCTGCGGTTTCGGCACGCAAGACCGCAGGGCCGATCGAAACCCGCGGTGCGCCGCCCGGTACCTCAGTTGGGTCGAAGCCTCCCTCGGGGCCAACGATCAAGATCCGCGCATCGCCGATCTCTCCACCATCCGGGTCGGCAACCGCTGCACCGGCGAGGGCACACACATCGACGAGCGACACTCCGATGTGAACTGCGGGCGAGAAGATTCGCCGACTCTGCATGCATGCTTCGCGAACGATTCGTTCGACTCGATCGTTCAGACGATCTCGTGAACCCGCCACCGATCGTTGCGTGGGTGCGAGTACGAAAATCTCGTCGATTCCGACCTCGACCAATTGGCGGATCGTTGTCTCGGGCTTCTCACCCTTCACCGGCACGAAACCGATGCCGAGCGCGGCCCCCCGACGCGCCTCGACCTCGATCTCACCGTTCGCCACGATCTCGTCGCGACCTTCGACCCTGCATTCGCGCCAGCGACCCGCACCATCGGTTGCAGTGACGACAGCACCGGGCCGCAGACGAAGGACACGAAACAGGTGGTGCGCATCGTGCTCGTCGAGCGTTGGTGCGTCGAGATTTTCGACGACGACGTGCGCGGCCGATCCACGCAGAACCGGATTCACGAAAATGCCGACTTGATGCGCGACTTCAAACCCTTGCCGGGCTCGGCCACCGATTCGCCGCGCATTTCGGCGAACTGGCGGAGCAACTTCGCCTCGTCGTCGCTGAGCTTCGTGGGGACATCGACCTGTGCCACGACACGCAGGTCGCCACGACGGCGACCGCCGCTGTTCAGGTGAGGAACTCCCCTGCCGCGCAACACGAACTCTTGGCCGTGCTGACAACCCGCCGGAGCCGCGAATTCCTCGCCGCCTTCCAGGGTGTCGATCGTTGTCGCCATGCCGAGGGCCGCCTGCGCAATGCTGAGACGAAGGACGTAGACGAGGTCGTCGTCGTCACGTTGCAAGGTGGCATGCGCTGCCACACGGATGTGCACGTACAAATCGCCGGCGGATCCGCCGCGCGGGCCCACCGCACCCCTGCCCGACAACCGCAGCGTTGCACCCGTGTCGACACCGGCCGGAACGTCGATTTGATACGTGGCCGTATCGATGACGCGACCTTCGCCCTTGCACTTCGCACACGGAGTTGCAACCACTTGGCCGATGCCACCGCAACGTTGACAGGGACTTGCCGTCACCATCTGACCGAGAAGACTTTGGCGCACACGACGCACCTGACCCGTGCCATCGCAGTCGACACACTGAACGGGCTTGGTACCGGAACCTGCACCGGTTCCCGAACAATCGTCGCAGCGCAACGCAGTCTTCACGTTCACCGGAACCGTGCCGCCGAACACGGCGTTCTCGAAAGAAATGTCGGCGATGACTTCGATGTCTTGCCCCCGCGGCGGGCCGGCGGGGCCACGCCCGCCGAAGCCACCGCCGAATGGCGAATTGCCGCCGAAGAATGCATCGAAGATGTCGCCGAGACCACCGCCACCGAACGGGTCACCGCCGGAAGCACCACCGCCGAGACCAGCCTCACCGAAGCGGTCGTAGTTCGCTCGTTGCTGGGGATCGGACAACACTTCGTACGCGCGACTGAGTTCCTTGAACTTGTCTTCTGCTTCCGGATCGTCAGGATTGGCGTCGGGGTGCAACTCGCGCGCACGTTTGCGGTACGCCTTCTTCACCTCGTCTGCCGACGCTCCGCGCTCGACACCGAGAATGGAATAGAAATCTGCCGCCATGACGCGCTACCCCTGCCCGCCCTCGGTGAGGCGACGACCAAGTTGCGTACTGACTGCTTCTACGGTGGCAAGTGCCTGCGGATAGTTCATGCGCGTCGGGCCGAGAACACCAACCGTGCCGAGCTTTTCTCCTTCGGCGATGACCGGCGCAACCACGACCGAGCAGGCCGACAACGGCTCCACACCGTGTTCACTGCCAATTGCAACGCTGAGCCCACGGTCGACGACGTCTTTCACCAATGAAACAACGACGTACTGCTGTTCCAATGCCTGGAGGACCGATCGCACGACGTCGACCGCGTCGAATGCCTGCGCCATGGCAGCTGCACCGCCAACGATGA
>JBEBAF010000018.1:0-8132 GCA_041159045.1 Actinomycetota bacterium | reverse complement strand
TCGCCAACCCTTGTTCAGGTTGAGCACTTCTGATGTTGATTCCGTTGAACCCACGGCAGCCTCCTCAAGTCAAGTTCGGCTGATCGGGGTCCGGGATCAGAATCGGCAACGTACCGAGACGCGCGGGTGCAGACAAGCGACAATCCTCACGAAGATCCGATCTTGGAGTTCCGTACAGTCTCGCCGTGAAGTTGTCGACGAAGTTGCGACGTCTTCGGTCGGCGATGGCGATCGCAGTGGTTGCTGTCATGTTCGTCGGTGCGACCAACTCTTCGGTGTCGGTTGACCCGATTTTTGGTCGGCACGTCGGTGCGGTCACCGTAACCATGACTCCGGCGGAAGCCCGAATCGTCGCTCGTATGTCGGCACTCGTCCGCAATTTCGAGACGTTCAGTCCATCAACCAATCAAGTGATCGATTGGCGGATTGAATCGTCTGCTCTTGCGAGCAGAACTTTCAGATTGTCCCGCTCGATCTTCGTTGCACTTCAGCAAATTCTTGAACGCCAGGGATGGACGGGAATTTCCCGCACGGTCGTTGTGATCGCGCGAACCCAGTCATACATCAATGCCCAGCTCGCCTCGGTTGACTGTTATCCGAACCTGGTGCGCACCGGCGGTGTTCATCTGATGGGTGAGACGGTGTGCGGCCGCCGAGTCATCGTCATCAACCTGACCGGATACTTCTTCTTGCGTGCCGCATCGGACGTTCTCGACAACTGGATGGAGACTCGTGCCGAACCGGGTTTCAGCCGTGTGGATTATCGGTTGGTGGACAGAAACATCTCGGGGCTGGCGCATGAGTGGGCGCACGTTGCCCGCGCCGCAGCGGAGGGCGGCGCAACGCCGGACGATGAGCCGGCATGGTTTCGTGAAGGGTTCGCCGAAATGATGGCCGGAGTTGCGCGCGTTGCGGCATTGAGTGATCGCATGTCGTATCTCGACTTTCACGTGATCCGGTTGAGGAAATTCGCCGATTGGGCTCGAACGTGTCGGAGTCCACTACGCGATTATCGGACAACATCCGACTATCTGGGTGGTTGCGAGTACTACGTCGGTCCATTGGCCGTCGAACTCTTGCTCGCCCGTTTCGGTGGCTTGAGCCCGATGTTTCGAATGTTCGCCAATGTTGGGAACGCCAGGAATTTCGCACAAGGATTCCACAATGCGTACGGGTTCGACCTCGCTACGTTCGAGACAATTGCTGATCGCTACATCAACGGCATTCGCAATGTCAGTACGAATGTCTCCTGACAAACGACCCTGATTGGTCTTGAATTTTCGTTCTCGGATGACAAAAGGCATTCGATCAACAAAAGCAAGACAAGGGGACAGGGAGAAGAAAATGATCAAGACGTTGATTTGTGACGATCACGCAATGGTGCGCGAATCGTTGCCGTTGGTTCTGGAAGCCGAGGGCGATGTCGAAGTGGTCGGAGCGGCGAAGAGCGTGGAGGAAGCAATTGGATTCGCCGAAAACAACCCGATCGATGTGGCACTCATTGATCTTCACTTGGGCGGTGACAGCGGACTTCGGCTTGCGGAGCGGCTGCGCAGTGATTGGCCCGGAACGCGTTCGATCATCGTCACCGGATTTCCGTCGGACGATCTTGTCTATGAAGCCGGTCGGCTGGGTGTCTTTGACATCGTCGAGAAAAGTACGTCCACACACGAACTCATCGCACGGATCCGTTCGGCGGCCAGTGGCCGCAAGATGTTGGACGACTTCACTCTGCGTGCTGCGAAAGAGCATTTGACGGCCGAAGGTCTGATCGCGCTCAAGTCGCTCGGCGCCACCGACCGTGAAATCTTGGCCCATATCGCAGAAGGAATGACCGACAAGCAAATCAGCCAGCGTGTGTATCTGAGTGCGCAAACGGTACGGAACCGCATCTCACGTCTGCTCGGGGTGCTCGGTCGGGAAAACCGGACTCAGCTGGCCTTGTTGGTGACCCATCTGGATCCACACGTGAGTGTCTTGACCGGCAATGCAAAGTGATCGCACATTGCCCATCGTCCGATCCGACGAAAACGATGTTCTTGCTCTGCGTCGAACCATCGAGGAATTGCAGGAGGCACTCGAAACTCGTGTGATCATCGAACAGGCGAAGGGAATCGTCGCGGTCAATGACCGGGTTGTGATCGATGTCGCATTCGACCGATTGCGAAGAGCTGCACGGAATTCGCGTCAATCGATTCGCGACATCGCGATCGACATCGTGGCATCCCACGAATCGAGGATTTCGTTCAGCCCGCGATGATCGGGAGCAGGGTGAGTTCCGGTTCGTCGACGAGAAGGCGTTGCAGTCGGAATTTGTTCTCGAACAGAGCGACGAGTGCGTCGTCGCCTCGCTTCAGGATGCGGATACCGCCGACGGCCCGGAGGCGACCGATGCTTTCCTTGTCGGTGAGCCGAATGGCTTGGTAAACCGTCGGTCGCACCTCGATCGGGGCATTGAATTCACCCGCCAGTCGGTGGGCAAAAACTTCCAACTGCAAGGCGCCGACCGCAGCCAGGATGGGGTCGGCGTCGCCAAGGTCGGGATCGCGCAAGACCTGTACGACCCCTTCTTCGTCGAGTTGGGCGAGTCCCTTGCGGAATTGCTTGAACTTGCCGGAGTCGAGGGGTCGGGCGCTGGCGAAAACTTCCGGCTCGAAGCGTGGTACGCCCGGAAACTCAACCACATTGCCGGCGTACACGGTGTCACCGATACGGAGGTCGGTTGCGTTGATGAGTCCGATGATGTCGCCGGGATATGCGGTGTCGATGGTTTCACGGTCGCTGCCGAATGCGGTGGTTGCGTATTTCGTTCCGACGAGTTTCTTCGTGCGGAAACACGTTGCGTCCATTCCGCGTTGGAACTCGCCCGAGCAGACGCGTGCGAAGGCGAGGCGGTCGCGGTGGTTCGGATCCATGTTCGCCTGCACCTTGAATACGAATGCCGCGAACGCTTGATCGAGCGGCCGGGGTTCGTCTTTGACGTCGTCACGAGGTAGGGGCGATGGCGCAAGGTCGATGATGGCATCGAGAAGCATGCGTACGCCGAAGTTGGTGAGAGCCGAGCCAACGAAGACCGGCGTCGTGCGGCCTTCGAGGAATGAGTCGATGTCGAGATCGGCACCGATTGCATCGAGGAGGGAGCATCCATCGACGGCGGCGGTCCAGGCCGTGCCTTCCGTGCTTGCGGCTTCATCCGCGGGAACCGTTTCTTCGGGCGACAGTTCAGCGCCGCGTGCGGTTCGCGTGAAACGGATGAAGTCGCCCGTGCGCCGGTCGATGACGCCGCGAAAGTCACCCGGAATGCCAACGGGCCAGGTGACGGGGGTCGGTTTCAGACCAATCTGCTCTTCCACTTCGTCGAGCAACTCGAGTGGGTCACGGCCTGGTCGGTCGTATTTGTTGAAGAACGTGAGAACCGGCAGATTGCGCGAACGGCACACCTGGAACAACTTGAGAGTTTGCGACTCGATGCCCTTGGCGGTGTCGAGCACCATGATGACCGCATCGACCGCTGCGAGTACCCGATAGGTGTCCTCCGAGAAGTCACGGTGACCCGGGGTGTCGAGCAAGTTGAAGACATGGTCGCGGTAGGGAAACTGCAGAACGGTTGACGAAATCGAGATGCCGCGTTGCTTCTCGAGTTCCATCCAGTCGGACGTTGCCGACTTGCGACCACCGCGAGCCCGCACGGCCCCGGCTTCCTGTACCGCGCCGGCGTAGAGGAGGAACTTCTCGGTAAGAGTGGTCTTTCCGGCGTCGGGGTGCGAAATGATCGCGAAGGTGCGCCGTTTCGAGGCTTCATTGACGACGTCGACGCTCATCGGAGACTGAACCCTATCGGCGGTCGACTCGGTCATCACGTACTGCCACAATGTGCCGATGGACAACGCTGCCGCTTTTACTTCCGTTGATTTTGCCCACGGTGCTTCGATGCCGAATCGGTTGATGTTGTCGCCCCTCACCAATCAGCAAAGCAACGCCGATGGAACGCTGTCCGACGATGAACACCGCTGGCTGACGATGCGGGCGTTGGGTGGCTTCGGGCTCACGATGACGTGTGCGGCTTCGGTGCAGGCGATTGGCCGCGGCTTCGTTGGCCAACTCGGCGCCCACGATGATGCTCATCTTCCGGGCCTGACGCGCCTTGCGTGCGACATCAAGATGGCGGGATCAGTTGCGATCGTCCAATTGCACCACGCAGGAAACCGCTCGCCGAAGGAGCTCGTCGGTGCCGAACCGGTGTGTCCGTCTGCTGACGCCGAAACCGGTGCACGGGAAATGTCGAATGCCGAAGTTCACGAGATGATCGGTGCATTCGTAGCCGCCGCGCGCCGCTGTGAGCAGGCCGGTTTCGATGGTGTCGAACTCCATGGCGCCCATGGCTATCTGCTTTGTCAGTTCCTTTCCAGCGAGATCAATCGACGAACCGACGAATTCGGAGGCTCGCTCGAGAATCGATCACGACCGCTCCTCGCCATCATTGATGGCATTCGACGCGAGTGTGGGCCGGAATTCCATGTAGGAGTGCGGCTTTCTCCCGAACGTTTCGGAATGAAGATCGACGAAGTTTGCGAGGTGTATTCACGACTCGTTGATTCCGGACACGTCGACATGATCGACATGTCGCTGTGGGACTGCAAGAAGAATGCGATGGAAGAAGGCCATACCAACAGTCGCCTCATCGACATCTTCGCGGGAATCGAGAGGAAGAACGTTCGTCTCGCGGTGGCGGGGAAGCTCTATTCGGCGGCCGATGTTCGGGCGGCGCTCGATGCGGGTGCCGACATTGCCGCAATTGGTCGGGCGGCAATCACCAACCACGACTTTCCCCGACGGATGCAGGCCGATGATTCATTCACGATGCGCGCGCTCCCGGTTGATCCGGGAGTGTTGCGAAGCGAGGGCCTGTCCGATGGATTCGTCGGGTACATGCGGAACTGGAAGGGTTTCGTCGCGGACTGACCGCAGGTACGGTGACGGCGTGGAAGTGGGGCGGCTGACCGACGTTTTCGGGGCCGAAGTGGATGCGGGCGACGTTCGTGCGCTCGACGACGCGGGTATCACCGAACTCAGACGCCTCGTGTGCGAGCACGAAGTGGTGGTCTTGCGTCGACAGTCTTTGACGGCAGTCGAGCAGGTTGCTTTGTCGCGGAAATTCGGGCCTGCGGGGCCGACTCCATTCATCGAACCGAGCGCCGAACACCCCGAGGTCATCAAGGTGTTGAAAGAGGCATCCGACGGTGATGCCTTCAATTTCGGTGGGGCTTGGCACAGCGACTTCAGCTTTCAAAGCGAGCCGCCGTCGTTCACCCTTCTGCATGCCCTCGATGTGCCGCCGTACGGCGGAGACACCGTCTGGGCTTCCATGACCGCTGCTTACTCGCAGCTTCGCAATGACAAACGTGACGAGCTCTCGCAAGTCGCCGCGGTACATACCGCGCGAGATGCCTATTCGCGGAAAATGCAGCCGTTGCATTCGGGTCTCTCGAATATGAACATCGTTTGTGACGACTCGGCGAACGACGAGCAAGTCCATCCACTCTTCGTCGTGCACCCCGAAACCAAGAAGCGCTCGATCTTCTTCAATCGCGCGTACGTTCGTGATCTCGTCGGCATTCCGGATGATGCGGTACAGCCGACTCTCGACTGGTTGCATCATCACACCACTGACGCGCGCTTCACGTTGCGCCATCGGTGGGCGAATGGTGATCTCGTGATTTGGGACAACCGCTCGACGCAGCATTACGCCCTGAACGACTACGCGGGTTTCCGTCGCGAACTGCACCGCACAACGGTTGCGGGCTCGAAGCCACAGGCCTGACCACGCGCAATGTTCCTACCCATCGCGAGCACCGGTCGGACGGCAACGTCGTACGTCGCCGAGGCACTCAACCGCGTGCCCGGCCTCGTTGCACTGCACGAAGGCCACTTGGGAAACGATTCCGGGCCCGACGTGCTTCCGATGGTCAACCTCGACAACTTCCACTGTTTCAAGAGCGAAGATCGTGCCGCCGTAGTCGTTTCTTCCAAGCGCAGTCGGCAAATTCTCGACGATGCGTGCACGGAACACGGTGGACGGCTCCTGATCGACGTGGCTTATTACAACTCGGTTCTCCTCGCCGAAATATTGCGGCAGATGCCCGAGACGCACGCGGCCATCATCGTTCGTGACTGTGAATCATTCGTGCGTTCCGCGACGTGGTTCACCGGAAGCGATCCGATGCCCGTGGGTTGGCCCGATCCGGCAAAACCGCTCGATGCACGAGAAAAATTCATCTCGATGGGCCGTATTCGTCCGACCGGTGGAGTCGCGGCAGAGTCCTGGGCCGAGTGGGGTGCGGTCGAGCGCAACATTTGGCTGTGGCTCGAGACGAATCGGTTGCTCTGCAACACATGGGAAGAGTTCCCCGATCGCGTGCACTTTCTCGACTTTCGCGAACTGGTCGCGGAACCAACCTCGGTGTTGGCGCGCCTCTTGGCTACCATCGGTTGCCCGTTGAGTGTCGGCGAAACCGCCATTCTTCGGGAGTCGCTCGAGGCGGCGCACACGCGCCAGAACGAACGACATGGCGGCTACCAACTCGGTCCGAGCGACCAATGGTCCGCCACTCAGCGGCAATTCCTCGTGGATGCGCAGGCTGAAATCGAGGAAAGAATCAGGAGTCTCAGCAATGTCCAACGATGAACGCACCGAGAAGGTTCTTTCGGTCATTCGATCGGTCCTCGCCGGCCGCGGTACCGCCGATGCCGACGTAACGATCGATTCAGGAATGGGAAACCCTGCCGCCTGGGATTCGCTCGCCTTCGTCGAAATTTTCACGACGGTGTCCGAATCGCTCGGTCTCGATGTCAGTGATGACGATGCCGTTCACTTCATGACGGTGCGTGAGATCGTCGAATTCGTCGCGAATCAATAGGTCGGCCGAGAGTCCCATGGATGTCATTGGCCGGCTCATCGGCACGCGGCTCACGGCATCGGCTGATTCCGACCCGATATTCGAGGGGCCCTTCGGCAACGAAAAACGGATCGCACTCGATGCCGCCGTTGCTGCTGCTCACATCGCGGGAATTTCCGCACGTATCCGCGATCTCACCACTTCAAGCCGCGAAATCCGTCGCGTCGGGGTCCTCAGCAATCATCGCATCGAGACGTACCTGTCCGTTCTTGCCGCTGCCTCGTCGGGCATCGCATTCGTTCCGTTGAATCCGAAGTTTCCGATCGATCGCCTGCGAACAATCGTCGATCTCGCCGCACCCGAAGTCATCCTCGGCGACCCCACGACAATTGCATTGCATGCGGAAGTCGCCGGCGAGGTTCCATTCGTTGACGTTTCGGTGGTCGCGCCAGATGCGGGTGGGGTCGCGTCGTGGGCCGAGTTGGTGCGGTCAGCCACGACAACTTCGTCTTCAACCGCGTACATCATGTTCACCTCGGGTTCCACCGGCGTGCCGAAAGGTGTGCCGATTTCGTACGGCAACCTCATCAACTACGTCGATGGCGTGACGGATCTGATCGACTTCCCCTCGGCGGCACGTTGGTCACAGTTTTTCGATCTCAGTTTCGATTTATCGATGCACGACATTTTCGTTTCACTGCGGGCCGGTGGAACTCTGGTTGCGCCGACGCAGATCGACCTGATGATGCCCGGCGCGTACGTCGTGCGCGAAAAGATCAATGTCTGGTTCTCCGTGCCGATTCTCGGAGCACAGTTGGGGAATGCGAAACCGAAGGAAGGATTTCCGGGCATCTCGTCGATGCTGTTCTGTGGTGAAGCATTGCCCGTCGAGACCGTCGACGCCTGTCGGCCTTGGCTGGCCCCGAATGGTCGTATCTGGAACCTTTACGGGCCGACCGAAGCAACAATTGCGTTCACCGCGGCCGACGTCACCGACTCCGTGCGTTCCGAGGGCAACGCATCGATCGGACGAGCATTCGGGAACAACGTGACGGCGATGCTTTCGCCCGAGGGCGTCGTGACGACCGATCCCAAGATCGGCGACGAAGGCGAACTTCTGTTGGGCGGTCCGCAGGTGTTCGATGGCTATTCAACCGATGCTCCGTCACCATTTGTCGACGGAAAGGATGGGCGTTTCTACCGCAGCGGCGACCTCGTTCGCATCGACGACGAAGG
>JBEBAF010000017.1:0-8909 GCA_041159045.1 Actinomycetota bacterium | reverse complement strand
CCGTCGGGTGCCGACGTGGTCATTCACACGCCGCTCTTCCTCCAAATCGCGAACCTTGTCGATGCCCCTCTGCCCGTCACGGTGAGCTGGTGACGCTCAGTCGACCGCAGGCAGCCGCGCTTCTCGAAAGTCACGGCCTGTCACCACGTCGCACTCTCGGCCAGAACTTCGTCGTCGACCCGAACACGGTGCGGCGCATCGCGCGACTCGCCGAGGTGTCGGACGACGAGGTCATCATCGAAATCGGTGCGGGCCTGGGTTCGCTCACCGCTGCACTTGCCGAAACCGGCGCACACGTGATCGCCGTCGAAGTAGATCGCGGCATCGTGCCGATCCTCCGCGAGCAAATGGCAAAGTTCCCCAACGTCGAGGTGCACGAGGCCGATGCAACCGCGGTCGACTGGATGTCTTTCATCGCATCGATCAACGTGGCACGCGGGCGTGCTGCCGACGCACCGGTTTCGGTGGTAGCGAATCTTCCCTACAACATCGCCACACCACTCGTTGCCGATCTCCTCGACTTCGTGCCGCCGGTCCATGCAATGTTGGTGATGGTGCAGTCAGAAGTGGGTCACCGATTCTGCGCACACGCCGGCGAAGATGCCTACGGCGCGGTCAGCGTGAAGGTTGCGTACTGGGCCGATGCGACAGTGGTGGGCAACGTCCCACCAACGGTTTTTCTTCCACGGCCAAAGGTCGACTCGGCTCTCGTGCGCATTCGCCGCCACGCGACGCCGCCCGTCAGCGGACTCGATCCGGGCGAATTGTTCAACCTCGTGCGCGCCGGTTTCGCAAAGCGTCGCAAGATGCTGCGTTCGGCACTGGCAGGAATCGTTTCCGCCGAACAGTTCGAAAACGCGAACATCGATCCGACCGCGCGCGCCGAACAGTTGTCGCTCGACGACTGGGCTCGCCTGTGCAGGGCGGTGAAAGGTTGAACGTCACTGCACACGCGAAGCTCACGTTGAATCTGCGCGTCACCGGCGTTCGCGACGACGGCTATCACCTCATCGATTCCGAGATGGTGTCACTCGATCTTTGTGACACGCTGTCGATCAGTCCACGAAACGATGGTGAGTCGACGTTGCGCGTCGACGGTACGTATGCCGACGGCGTCGGCACCGGGCCCGACAACCTCGTGCGCAAAGCCTTGGTTGCGGCGGGCCGTTGCGCCGACGTGGTGCTCACCAAGAACATCCCCCACGGCGGTGGACTCGGCGGCGGCTCGGCCGACGCCGCGGCGGTACTGCGCTGGGCGGGCTTCACCGACCTCGCCGCAGCGTCGCGAATCGGAGCCGACATTCCGTTCTGCATGATCGGTGGTCGAGCACGCGTGTCGGGAATCGGCGAAGTTGTCGAGGCACTGCCCCACGAGAACCTCGACATCACGCTCGTCATTCCGCCGTTCGGCGTGTCGACACCCCTCGTCTACGCAACATGGGATTCCATCGGCGCTCCCCGACACGACGGTTCGCCGCAGGGCGTGAACGACCTCGAACCCGCGGCGCTTGTGGCCGAACCGCGTCTACTGCGCGTACGCGACCGCATCGCAGACGCGGCAGGAACACGACCTCTCCTGGCGGGCAGCGGGTCGACATGGTTTCTCCGCGGCCATTACGACTGGCTGGCGGAGGCACTTCCCGAATCGACCGTCGTGCTGACACGCACGGTCGACCGAGCCTGATGGGTTGGCGCTATTTACGACGCTGATGGCGGGTGCGGCGGAGCATCTTCTTGTGCTTCTTCTTTCGCATCCGCTTGCGGCGCTTCTTGATCAGTGAACCCATAAGGCTCGCCACGATATCGGTCAGGAGAACGAAAACGAAAACCCGCTACCGTTTGTGTTGCTGCGCGAGCAGCGGTCCGGGGTCGTTCAATTGGCAGGACAACGGGTTTTGGTCCCGTATATAGGGGTTCGAGTCCTCTCCCCGGAGCTCGAAGTGCTGTGCGCTTTTCCGGCCTCCGATCGCATTCTCCTAACATCGCCATGCGGGCGAGCAAACGGGAAGAACCAGCGGGGGGCAGCACATGAACGGCCTGAACATCGACAAGGTCACGACGAAGCGGCTGTCACTCTTCACCGGTCGCACCCACCCCGCTCTCGCGGAAGAAGTTGCATCGCACCTCGGCATTCGTCTCGGCGATGCAAACGTCGTCGAGTTCGCGAACGGTGAGATTCGTCCGCGCTTCACCGATTCGGTGCGCGGTGGCGACGTCTTCGTCATGCAAACGCACTACGGCTTCGATGGTCGTTCGATCAACGACTCGATCATGGAGCAGTTGATCATGATCGATGCCGCGTATCGCGCGTCGGCAAAACGCATCACGGCCGTGTGTCCGTTCTACGGATACGCGCGACAAGACCGCAAGGCCGAGGGTCGCGAGCCCATCACTGCGCGTCTCGTTGCCGACATGTTCCGCGCGGCTGGCGCCGGGCGCATGGTGTCGGTCGACTTGCACAGCGGGCAGATCCAGGGATTTTTCGACGGTCCGGTCGATCACCTCACGGCGATGCCGGTGCTCGAGAAGTACGTGCGCCAGAACGCCTCCGACGGCATGGTCATCGTGTCGCCCGACGCGGGCCGTGTGAAAGTTGCGGAACGTTTCGCCCAGCACCTGTCCGACAAGAACGCCGACGTGGCCTTCATCAACAAGCGTCGCCCCAAGGGTACGACCAACGTCGCGGTCGCCAAGGAAGTCATCGGTGAAGTCGAGGGCCGCCTCTGCATCCTCACCGACGACATGATCGACACCGGCGGCACCATCGTCTCGGCGGCCGAGCTTCTTCTCCAGCGCGGCGCCACCGAGGTGTGGGCCATGGCCACCCATGGCGTCCTGTCTGGCCCGGCGGTCGAGCGCCTCGAGTCGAGCGCGATCTCGCGGGTCGTGCTCACCAACACCCTGCCCCTCGCGCCGGAAAAGCGCATCGCCAAGATCGAGATCCTCTCCGTGGCCCAGATCCTGGCCGACGCCCTGGCGGCCGTCTTCGACGAAACCAGCGTCAGCGAACTGTTCGGCGGCGAAAACCAGTCCTGACGGGCGTGGGTTTTCCCCGAAAACCGCCCGTACAATCAACCGCCGTTCTCGACCCACGGAGTTCCCATGGCAAACGCATCGCTCACCGCAGAAACTGGCCGCGCTACCGGTAGTGCTTCCTCGCGCCGTCTGCGCTCCGAAGACAAGATCCCCGGCGTCCTCTACGGACACGGCATGTCACCCGTTTCGTTGTCGGTTGCACGTCGCGAACTTCGCGCCGCGCTTTCGGGTCCCGCTGGCCTCAACACCATCATCGACCTCAAGGTCGGCGGCTCCACATACCCGGCCATCGTGAAGGAACTGCAGCGCCACCCCGTGCGTCGCACGGTCAGCCACATCGACTTCCAGCAGATCAGCATGACCGAGGAAATCGTCGTCAACGTTCCGATCCGTCTCAGCGGCACGGCGAAGGCCGTTGTGTCCGAGGGCGGACTCGTCGACCCCGCAGTCGACAGCATCGAAGTGCGCACCACGCCGTCGGCGCTGCCGAACGAAATCGTCATCGACATCACCAACATGACCGTCGAAGATGTCATCCACTTGCGCGACGTCGCACTGCCCGCTGGCGTCACCGCCGTTGGCGATCCCGACCTCGTCGTCGTCACGGTTCTCACCACCCGCGCAGACTCCGGCGCTCCCGCCGCTGCACCTGCCGCCGAGGGTGGCGCACCCGCCGCTTCGTAAATGTGGCTCGTTGTCGGGTTGGGTAACCCCGGCAAGAAGTACGAACGCACGCGTCACAACGTCGGCCAGGAAGCCGTCGAAGAACTCGCGCGTCGCCACGGTGGCTCTCTGAAAGAGGGTCGCGACAAGGCGCTGGTCTGCGAAGTTCACATCGACGATCACAAGGTCGTTCTCGCCGTTCCCCTCACGTACATGAACGAATCGGGCCAGGCAGTACGCGCGCTCATCAAGCGCCACAACGTCAAACCGGAAACCTTCGCGTCGCACCTCGTCGTCGTGCACGATGAACTCGATCTGCAACCCGGCATCGTGCGAGTGAAATCAGGGGGCGGTCTCGCGGGACACAACGGACTGCGGTCGATCACGTCGCATCTTTCGACACAGGATTACCTGCGCGTGCGAATCGGCGTGGGCAAACCACCGTCGGCCGAGGCCGGAGCCGACCACGTTCTGCGCCGTGTGCCACCCGCCGAACGCACGTTGCTCGACGAATCACAAGCGCGCGCCGCCGACGCCGTCGAGTCGCTGATCGCGAACGGAACCGCGGCAACGATGAACGTCTTCAACCAATAGACGGTTGAATCAATCACCGTGATCCCTGCCGCCCGACGTCTCGCCGTGGTCGGCAATCTCGTTGCCAACGACCCAACGGTCGCCGGAGTTCTCTCGGGCCTCGACGGAACACTCGCCTGTCCCGACGCTGCACGCCCCGCAGTACTGGCGGCGCTCACCGCGTTGCATCCCGAGGCCACCTTCATCGTTGCGACGGCCACCGGTTCCGCGGCCGGACAAATCGCCGACGATCTGCAGGCGCTGATCGGCACCGAGAACGTTGCGTTGTTTCCTGCGTGGGAAACGCTCCCTTTCGAACGCATCAGCCCCAACGTCGAAACGATGGGTCGCCGACTCGAGGTCTTGTGGCGATTGCGCACACCCGGCAAGCGTCCGCGCATCATCGTCGCAGGGGCACGCGCTCTGCTCCAGAAAACCGCGCCGTTTGCCGATGTTGCCACGACGTCGCCGTGGCCGATTCATCTGAAAGTCGGCATGCAGATCGACCCCGCCGGCCTCGTTCGTGATCTGGTGACTCTCGGTTATCGCCGCGAAGACCTGGTGGAACTCCGCGGACACGTTGCACAACGCGGCTCGATCGTCGACGTTTTTGCGTCGACGCACGACGAACCGGTACGTGTCGAATTCTGGGGCGACGAAATCGAACGACTGCAAACGTTCAACGTGAACGACCAACGCAGTAGCGGCACCATCGAAGAAGCTTGGGTGCAACCCGCGCGCGAATTTCTCGTCGACGAAGCGATGCGTGAACGCGCCGCACGTCTGGTCGGCGAAGAACCGTGGGGGCGCGAACACTGGGAGCGCATCGCCGAAGGTCTCGTCTTCGACGGAATGGAGAGTTGGCTGCCGTGGTTCAGCGACGGGTCGACCTTGGCTTCCGCCGCAAAAGACATCTCACGCACCACCGATGTGCGCTTCGTCGTCGTCGAGCCCCGTCGCATCAACGACCGTGGCCTCGACATCCTCGCCGAAGAGGCCGACCTTGCGCGGGCGCTCGCCAACACGTGGGGTCGCAACGCCGACGCAACCGGCGACTTCCCGCGCCTGCACGCCGAACCCGACTCGGTGCTCAGCGGCACGGGCGACATGCCCGTGTATCACCTGCTTGCCGCGGCCGACAACGCCGGTAGTCGCAGCGTCAATGCATCGTCATGGGGCCCCATCACGAACGACCCAACGGCAATCGTGCGGCGATTCGCGGAATTGGTGGGCGAACACGACCGAGTGATCGTCGCCGCCGATACGCAGGGCTCGGCACAGCGCATATCCGAAAGCCTGCATCAGGCCGGCGCCGACGTCATCGATCTCGACTCGTTGCCCGACAAGCGCCGCGACGACATCGGTCCGGGCATCTTCGTCACCGTTTGTCGGTTGCACCACGGGGCGTACATACCCGGCGCGAACCTGGCGCTCATCGCCGAGTCCGACCTGACGGGTCGCCGACCAACACCACGGCGTCAGAAGCCGCGCAGTGCAGGCACTTCGTTCCAGGATTTGAAGCCCGGCGACTACGTCGTGCACTACCACCACGGCGTCGGCAAATTCGAGGGGCTCGTCAGCCGCGCAATCGGCGGCGCACAACGCGACTACCTGTTGCTCGCCTACAAGGGCGGCGACAAGTTGTACGTGCCGACCGACCAAATCGACACCATCCGCCAGTACGTCGGTGGCGAAACACCCACGATGCACCGCCTCGGTGGTTCAGACTTCCAACGCGCAAAGTCGAAGGTGCGCTCGGCCGTCCAGGAAATCGCGCAGGAACTCGTGGTGCTCTACCAACGTCGTGTCACGGCCGAGGGACATTCATTCGCTCAGGACACACCGTGGCAGCACGAAATGGAAGCGGCATTCCCCTACGTCGAAACCGTCGACCAACGCAAAGCAATCGGCGAAGTGAAGGGCGACATGGAACGTTCCGTTCCCATGGATCGACTCATCTGTGGTGACGTCGGCTTCGGGAAGACCGAGGTCGCGGTTCGCGCCGCATTCAAGGCGGTGCAAGACGGCAAACAGGTTGCGGTGCTGTGTCCCACCACGCTGCTTGCGTCGCAGCACGGCGTCACGTTCCGTGATCGATTCGCCGGCTTTCCCGTGCGCGTCGAGGTGCTGTCGCGATTCCAAACCGCCGCCGAGGCAAAGAAGATCCTCGCCGGCCTCGGCACGGGCGAAATCGACTGCGTGATCGGCACCCACCGGCTTCTGCAAGAGGGTGTGAAGTTCAAGGATCTCGGTTTGTTGGTCGTCGACGAAGAGCAACGCTTCGGTGTGCAGCACAAGGAAGCGATGAAGAAGATGCGCACCAACGTCGACGTTTTGACACTCAGCGCCACCCCGATTCCGCGCACGCTCGAAATGAGCCTCGTCGGAATCCGCGACCTGTCGTTGCTGCAAACGCCGCCCGCCGATCGCCAGCCGATTCTCACCTACGTGGGTGAACTCGACAAGCGTCTCGCCGTCGAGGCGATCCGTCGTGAACTGCTGCGCGAGGGACAGGTGTTCTGGGTGCACAACCGCGTGCAGAGCATCGAAGAGCGCGCGGCGGAACTGCGCGAGCTCGTGCCCGAAGCACGTGTTGCGGTTGCCCACGGACAAATGGACGAAGCCGGACTCGAACGCATCGTTCAGGATTTCTGGGAGGGCAACTTCGACGTTCTGGTGTGCACCACGATCATCGAAAGCGGCATCGACATGCCCACGGTGAACACGCTCGTCGTCGAACGCGCCGACCTTCTCGGTCTCGGTCAGTTGCACCAGCTGCGCGGACGTGTCGGTCGTAGCGGCCAACGTGCGTACGCATACCTGTTTCATCCGCGCGACCGCGTGCTCAGTGAAGATGCTTACGAACGTCTGCGCGCAATCGGCGAGGCAACCGAACTCGGCAGTGGGTTCAAGATCGCGATGCGCGACCTAGAAATTCGTGGAGCCGGCAACATCCTCGGCGAGGCGCAAAGTGGTCACATCGCCGCAGTGGGCTACGACCTGTATTGCCAGATGGTCACCGAAGTGGTTGCCGAAATGAAGGGCGAACCGATCGAAGAGCCGAGCGATCTGAAACTCGACATCTCGGTGTCGGCCTTCCTGCCCGACACGTACGTTCCCACCGAAGACCTGCGCCTCGAGGCGTACCGCCGTTTGGCCGAGGTGAAAACGCAGGCCGAAGTCGACGACGTGCGAGCGGAATGGCTCGACCGCTACGGCCCAATGCCGAAAGAAGCCGAAACGTTGCTGGCAGTCGGCGCCTTGCGCGCAAGTTGCCACCACTACGGCATCAAGGAACTCACGGTCATCATGAACACGGCGCGCGTCTCCCCCGTCAACTTGCTCACCAGCCAGCAATTGCGCCTCACACGATTGTCACGTGGCACGTTCACCGGCCTCACGTGGCGTGAAAACGAGAAGCAGTTGGTGCTTCCGCTGCCCGCACCACAACGCGGAAAGGCCCTCGACGGCGACCAATTGGTGGCGAAGCTGCGCGAACTGCTCGACGAAATGCTCGGCGACTAAGGTCATCACGTGCGTTTCCTCCCGAACTTCCGCCGTATCGCAGCCACGGGCGTGTGCGTGGCAGCCATCGCCACCCTCGGCGCGTGCTCACCGTTCTCGAACAATTCGACTGCCGCCACCATCAACGGTTCATCGGTTTCGCGCGACACACTCGAGTCGTACATCGCCGAGTTCGCCGCCAACCAGCAACTCCCCAGCAACGACGGTGTCATCTCCGCCGATGACGCTCGTGGCGTTCTTGCCGGAGTCATCAAGGCAAAGGCCTACTCCGGCTACCTCGAATCGATCGGCAAGCCGCTCACCTCGGCACAGCGCGCAGCGGTGCTCAAGGAAATCGCGAACCAAGGTGTCGGCAAGTTGTCGAAGAGCCTGCAGAGCCTCATCGTCGACATCAACGCTGCAACGGTGGCGATCAAGGACTTGAAGGCTCCGTCCGATGCGGCGATCGAAAAGCTCTACAACGAAAGCCCGTCGCTCACGGGTGCGTTGTGCGTGCGCCACATCGTGGTGAAGAAGAAGGAAACTGCGGCAAAGATGCTCGGTCTGCTCTCGAACGGCGCCGACTTCGCTGCGCTCGCGAAGAAATACTCCATCGAGCCGGCCGCGAAGAAGAGCGGTGGCGCATTGGCCGGACAAACGGCCGATGGAATGGCGACGCCCTGCATGTCGCTTCTCGACTACCAGCAGAATTTTGATCCGGCGTTCACCGCCGGCGTGTTGGCCGCCAAAGCCGGCGTTCCTTACGGGCCGGTGCAGTCGTCTTTCGGATGGCACGTCATTCTCCTCGAAAAGTGGGAAGACGTTTCCGATGCCGCCCTCGCGATCGTGAAGGCCGACCCGGGCGCAAACCTCGCCACCGGTTGGTTGGCACACGCCGACATCACGGTCGACCCGGCATACGGACACTGGGTGCCCGCGACGGGCTCGATCGCTGCGAACTGAGCAGACCCCAATGACCTCGGCGGCGAAGATCATCGTCGTCGGCCTCGGTCCGGGCGACCCGTCCCTCGTCACGGCGCAAACACTCGACGCGATTGCCCGTACGCCTGTGCGGTTTCTGCGCACGAAACAACATCCGAGCGCATCGCTCGTTCTCGATGCGCCGGGTGGCG
>JBEBAF010000016.1:0-6286 GCA_041159045.1 Actinomycetota bacterium | reverse complement strand
ACGGTCACGTTGTCGCCCGAGGCGCAACAACCATGTCGAGTGCCGAACTCGCGTCAATTCGTGGCAAGCGGGCGAGTGACTTGCCGGAAGGTGTTTCGTCGCTCGTCGCGCATCGCGACGAAATGGTTGTGCTCAGCGCGCTGCGCTGAATCGCCGCAACCGTTCGCGCACCTGTTCGGTTTCGCGCACCTTGAATAAGGTGAGAAAGATCGCGTACGTGGCGAGTCCCACGACGAAGCAAGCCGCGGTACGGGCGAAAGCCCCGATGCCGGCGGTCGCGCCGATGGCGTGACCAAGGGCCCATGCCAGTTCGGCGGCGATGACCGCCGACAAGAACATGGGAAGGAGCGACGTCAGCATCGCCTTCATTTCGAACTCCGGCAGCTTGGCTTCGACAACCGCCAACGCGAGCACCGCACTCACGAGATAGGCAAGTCCGAAGGCGAGGCCGAGTCCGAGAACTCCGAAGTGGCGGACGAAGATGATCGCCAAAATGATGTTGAGGGCGTTCTCGATGCAATTGATGACGAATGGTGTTCGCGTGTCTTCGCGGGCATAGAACCCGCGGAGCACGAAGAGGTACACCGAAAACCCGACGAGGCCGACTGAGAAGCCCATCAGTGCGCGTGCGGTGTTCAGTGCGGCTGCGTCGCTGAAGTTTCCGTGTTGCAGCAGTGCGCCGACCATCGGTCGAGCAGTGACCCACATGAGAAGGCTGAAAGGCAGGGTGAGCAATGCGATGAGCCGCACACCGAGTGACAACCTGCCAACGAAAGCGATGCGATCGTGCTGGGCTGCGGCGCGCGCGAGTTCCGGCGCGAACGTTGTGGCGATGGAAACGGCGAGAAGTGCGTGTGGGAGTTGAAAGAATGTGTACGCCTTCGTGTACGCATCGGGGTTGCCACTGCCCGGTCGCGCGAGATTGCGCACGGTGATGAGGGCAATCTGGTTCGTCAACACGTAACCAAACGTCCACAGCGACAATCGTGCAAGTCGTTTGACTGCGGGATGCTTGAAGTTCGGTCGGAACGACATGCGGACGTTCGAACGGATGGACACCACCATGAGGACCGCGGTCCCGATGGCAATGCCCAAGGTGGCACCCGCACCCAACAGCCATCGCGCCGTCGAATTGGATGCGACGACGCTGAGAGTTGGCTGGCCGTCGACTGCGAGCGGTACGCAGAGAAGCAGGGAGATGATGACGATATTGGATCCGACCGGCGCCCATGCCGCGGCGGTGAAATGACGTCGCGCGTTCAGGGCCGCCGATGTGATGGCGGTGACCCCGTAGAAGAAAACCTGAAGCAGGAAGATGCGCGTCAGGAGTGTGCCGACGTGGCGATACAGACCCACATCGATGCCCGATGCCGGATGCAGCGAGAACACTCGGAATATCAACGGTGCGCACGCCACCGCAAGCACGGTGAGTCCGACGAGAACGGTGATCGCCGTGCCGATGACGGCACGTTCGCCCTCGTCGTCATCGTCGTGGAAGAGGCGAGTGAACACCGGCACGAGTGCCGCCGAGAACACGCCGCCAATCAAGAGTTCGTAGAGAGAATTCGGCGAATTGTTCGCGCCGTCATAGGCATCGGCCACCGCTGTTTGGCCGATGATGACGCCGAAAACGATGATCCGAATCAGGCCGGTGACTCGCGACGCGGCTGTGCCTGTGGCAACCGCAACATTGGTGCGCAGCAGACTTTGCGAGCGGTCCATTCGTGTCGAAAGCGTAGTGACCGATAGGGTGCAGTCATGGGGAATCGCTTCGAATCCGTTCAGGCTGTCCGTGATGGTCTGAAGCAGGTCAACTATCTCGCAGATGAGGGAATCGCCAGCGTTGCGTTCCTCGCCGACCGCCTGGGCAAGCCCGTTCTGGTTGAAGGCCCGGCCGGTACCGGCAAGACCCAGCTCGCCAAGAGCCTCGCCGAGCTGACCAATGCCCGACTCATACGCCTCCAGTGTTACGAGGGGCTCGATGAATCCAAAGCGCTGTACGAATGGAACTACAAGAAGCAGCTCCTTCGCATCCAAGCCGACAAGAACAGCGATTCATGGTCCGAGGTGCACGACGACATCTTTAGCGAGGAATTCCTGCTGACCCGTCCGTTGCTCGAGGCCATCCGGGCCGACGACCCGGTGGTTCTGCTCATCGACGAAGTCGACCGTGTCGAAGTGGAAACCGAAGCGTTGCTTCTCGAGATCCTCAGCGAGTATCAGGTGTCGATCCCGGAGCTCGGCACGATCACTGCCAAGCAGATTCCGCTCGTGTTCCTCACGTCGAACAACACGCGCGAGCTTTCCGAGGCACTCAAGCGTCGTTGCCTGTACCTCCACGTCGACTACCCCGACATGGAGCGCGAGAAAGAGATCGTTCTCACCAAGATCGAGGGCATCTCCGAGCACCTCGCCGATCAGATTGCTCGCATCGTGCGCAGTATCCGTCAGCTCGACCTGAAGAAGTCGCCGTCGGTCAGTGAAACCCTCGACTGGGCCCGCACTCTCATGCTGTTGGGTATCGAGCACATCGATGCCGAACAGGCGAAAGAGACGCTGCACATCCTTCTCAAGTACCAAACCGACATCGCCAAGGCGGCGAAAGAACTGTCGTCCGACAAGTAGCGCACGGAAGATCCCTCGATGCTCGACCTGATGTCAGGCTTCGTCGCTGAACTCCGCAATGCGGGGCTTCCGGTGAGCCTCACCGAGAACCTCGACGCCATGGAGGCGATCAAGCAGATTCCGCTCGAAGACCGCGAGGCCTTCAAGTGGGCGCTCGGCGCAACCCTGGTGAAGAACTCGGCGCACTGGCGCGCCTTCGAAACCGTGTTCGAGGTGTACTTCAGTCTGCGCGGCCCCGAGTACGCGATCACCGATGGCACCGACGAAGAGGCCGGCGAATTCTGGCGCGAGATGCAAGAGCAGATGCGCCAAGGCGAAGGCAAGGGTGGCGCCGGCGCCATGGAGTCGCTGACTCAAGAAGAGCTGATGAATCTGCTCGTGCGCGCCTTGATGGACGGCGACCAAACCATGCTCAGGGCGCTTGCGCGTCAGGCTGTTCAACGATTCGCCGGTATGGAGCCGGGCCGACCCGTTGGCGGAACCTATTACTTGTACCGCACTCTGCGCAACCTCGATCTCGACAACATGATGAGCAAGATCGAGCAGGCGAATGCCGACCGCATGCCCGAGCCGCAAACAGACCTCGAAAAGCGACTCGAACAAGACGAGATGCAGCACCGAATCGAACAGTTCAAGCAGGAGATCGAGGCCGAAATCCGCCGTCGTTTGGTGGCCGATCGCGGTGCCGAAGCAATGGCGAAGACCCTCCGCAAGCCCTTGCCCGAAGACGTCGAGTTCATGCACGCAAGTCGCGACGAGATGCAGAACCTGAAGAAGGCGCTGTATCCGCTCACGCGCAAGCTCGCGGCTCGTTTGGCGCGCAAGCGCCGCCATGGTCGCAAGGGGCCGCTCGACTTCCGCAACACCGTTCGCCACTCGCTCACCTACGGCGGCGTTCCCGCCGAGCCGAAGTTCAAGTACCCGCGGCCGGCAAAGCCGGAACTCATGGTGGTTGCCGATATCTCGGGAAGCGTCGCCGCGTTCGCGCGTTTCACGCTCATGCTCGTCTACGCGATTCAAAACCAGTTCTCGAAGGTGCGTTCCTTCGTCTTCATCGACGGGCTCGACGAAGTCACCGATTACTTCCGCGCCACCGAAGACATCACCGAAGCCATCCAGCGTGTCAACACCGAGGCCGATGTGGTCTGGGTCGACGGCCACAGCGACTACGGCCACGCGTTCGAAGTGTTCTGGGAAAAGTACGGCAAAGATGTCGGCCCGAAAACCACCGTTCTCCTTCTCGGCGATGCGCGGAACAACTACCACGCGGCCCAGAGTTGGGTCGTCCGCGAAATGCGTCAACGCGCTCGTCACGTGTATTGGCTGAACCCCGAACCGCGTTCGTATTGGAACACCGGCGATTCGATCGTCGGTGAGTATGGGGCGCACACCGACGGGGTGTACGAGTGTCGCAACCTGCGTCAGCTCGAAGCATTCGTCGAGAAGCTCGCATGACCGGAACGCGAATCATCCTCGTTCGCCATGGCGAATCCCAGGTCATGGTCGACAAGATCATCGGCGGTCCGCGAAAGTGCTCGGGCCTCTCTGTGCTGGGTCGCCGTCAAGCCGAGGCGTTGAACGCTCGGTGGACGTCCGAAGGATTCGAGTCACCCACGGCGTTGATCGCGAGCAATTACAAGCGTGCAATCGAAACCGCCAATCTGATTGCCCCTTCGCTCGGGCATCCCGAACTCTTGATCGATGCCGATTGGGGAGAGCACGACCCGGGTGAAGTGTGCGACGGCATGAGTTACACCGATTTCGTCGACAAGTTCGGGCACCGCGATTGGAGTATCGACCCTTACGACGAAACTTATCCGGGCGGGGAAACCGTGGCCGCGTTTCAGTTCCGCGTGGGCGGTGCTCTTCGCCGCACTGTCGACACCTACCCGGGTGGCACGGTCGTTGTCGCCTGTCACGCGGGCGTGATCGACACCTGCCTCCGTCATGCGTTGCGCAGTGCGCCGGTCGGCGAATTCGAGGTTCACACGATGAACACATCGATCACGGAATTGGTGCACGTGCGACCGGGTCGCTGGCGCGTTGTGCGCTACAACGACGCGGCACATCTTGCGGGCATGCCCTCGGCGATCAGCCCGTCCGACATGAGTTGAGCAAGGAGAGGCTTCGATGACAAGTGCAACAGCGGGTATGGAAGGCAAAGTGGCAGTCGTCATCGGCGGTCACAGCGGATTCGGAGAGTCGATCGTGCGTCGGTTTCGCAGCGAGGGGGCCCGAATCGCCATCGCTGCACGTCGCACCGATCTCGTGAACGAAGTTGCAGCGTCGGTCGACGGCCGTGGATATCGCTGTGACATCACGAACGACGCCGACATCGTCGATCTCGTTGCGGCTGTCGAAGCCGATTTCGGTCGAATCGACATCGCCGTTAACTGCGCCGGATACGAACAGAGCACCCCGATCGCCGAACTGACTCCCGAGAAGCTCACCGCGATGCAAGCCGTTCAATTCACCGGCGCGATCTACTGCATGCGTCACTTCGGTAACTCGATGGCCGCTTCGGGCGGTGGCTCGTTCCTTTCGATTTCGTCCCAGACTGCCCACAGCCCGGCAATTGGTTTGGCTGCCTATGGAAGTTCGAAGGCCGGCATTGAATACGCAACCAAGATCGCTGCGGTCGAGTACGGGCCGAAAGGTGTGCGTTTCAATTGTGTCGCAGCAGGCCTCATCGAAACGCCCATGACCGCGCGTATCTTCAAAGTGGCACCGGCTATCCAGGCGTTGCGTGAGCTGACTCCGTTGCGTTTCATGGGTTCGTCGGAAGACATCGCAAAGGCCGCGTACTACTTCTGCAGCGATGAAGCGTCGTTCGTCACGGGTCAGACGCTGTGTGTCGATGGTGGCGCGACTCTCCACGGATTGCCGACGCCATTCCATTACGCAGACGCAGCACGTCGCTACGCCGAGGAAAATCCGTCCTGACTCCGAAGGTGATCGTTGTCGGCGCCGGTGCCGGCGGCTGCGTTGCCGCAGCCCGGCTGTTCGATGCCGGCTGTGAAGTTCATCTGTTCGAATCTGCACCCGCAGGGGCGACGAACTCGTCGATCGATCTCGAGGTTGGGTTGCAGCGGGCCGATCTGCTCGATGACTCGGTCTTCGTTTCATCCTTCACCGGTGGACAAAGAATCCCGTATGTGCGTGGTCGCGCGCTCGGTGGCACCACGGCAGTCAACGCGCTCATTCAGATGTGCGGAACACGACAGGACTGGGACGACTGGTCCGATCGGCTCGGATGTGTCGGGTGGAATTGGAACGCCATCCGCCGTGAAATCGCGTCACTCGAGTTTCCGGCTTACCAACCGTTGGGCATCGACCACGGTCGCTTGACGACGGCGACGTTGCTGGCTGCCGAGGGACTCGGCGCGTCGAAATGTCGGCATGTCGGCGAAACCGCCGACGGCGCCGGGGCCGTGGGGTTGTCAATGGCGACCGGTCACCGCGCCAATGCCTTCAGTGTGTTCGTTGCCCCCCGCGTGGCCGCAGATCCGAAGCGGATGGTCGTCGAAGCCGGGCGAGCGGTGCGTGAGATCGCCATTTCGTCGGGTCGCGCGACGGGCGTTGTGCTGGCCGATGACACCGAAGTTGGTGCCGAAGCAGTCGTTGTGTCGGCCGGGGCCATCTGGTCGCCGATCCTCTTGCG
>JBEBAF010000015.1:0-6490 GCA_041159045.1 Actinomycetota bacterium | reverse complement strand
TCACAACTCTGCCCGCCTGTACACGTCGTTTTTCGGCGTCAGTGGATACGGACGCATTCTCGTGCCGGTGAACTTTCGGCTCGTAGCCGAAGAAGTCAAGTACATCGTCGAACACAGTGGCGCCGACGTTCTCCTTGTCGACCCCGAACTCGACGATGCGCTGGCGGGTGTCACGGCAAAACATCGATTCGTCATCGGCGCAGAATCGGACGACGTTCTCTACAAGTTCGGAACCGAGCCGCGGCCATGGACTCCCGACGAAGATGCAACTGCCACCATCAATTACACCAGCGGAACCACCGCCCGTCCGAAGGGTGTGCAGCTAACGCACCGCAATCTGTGGGTGAACGCCGCGACTTTCGGCTGGCAGATGGGCGTGAATGATCGTGACGTTTACCTCCACACCTTGCCGCAGTTTCACTGCAATGGCTGGGGAATGGTTTACGCCGTCACCGGAATGGGCGGCCAACACGTCATCCTCCGCAAAGTTGACGGTGCAGAGATTCTGCGTCGTATCGATCAACACGGCGTCACGATGTTGTGCGGTGCACCTGCGGTAGTCAATATGATTCTCGATGCCGCAGCGAATTGGAACGGCCCGATTCCGGGTCGCAATCGCGTGCGCATTGTTGTCGCCGGTGCTCCGCCACCCACTCGCACGATCGAGCGTGTCGAAACCGAACTCGGGTGGGAGTTCGCCCAGATCTACGGTCTCACCGAAACCGCTCCCCTACTCACGATGAACCGTGGACGCGCCGAGTACGACAGCCTCACACCCGCTGAGCGAGCTGCTCGTTTGGGCGCAGCCGGAGCACCTGCAATCGGTGTCGAGATTCGTGTCGATGCCGAAGGCGAAGTTCTCGCACGCAGCAATGTCGTCATGCAGGGTTACTGGAATCAACCGGAAGAAACGTCAAAGGCAATCGTCGACGGATGGTTCCACACCGGTGATGGCGGCACGATAGGTAGCAATTCGTATCTCACCATCTCGGACCGCAAGAAAGACGTCATCATCTCTGGTGGCGAAAACGTCAGTTCGATCGAAGTCGAAGATGCGATCTTTTCGCACGCAGAGGTTGCCGAGGTTGCCGTCATCGGTGTTCCCGACGAAAAGTGGGGCGAACTCGTACTCGCGTTGGTTGTGAAGACACCCGGCTCCACGCTCAGCGAGGATGAGTTGATTACTTACACGAAGACAAAGCTCGCTGGCTACAAGTGTCCGAAGAAGATCGAATTCCGCGACGTTCTCGCACGTACGGCAACCGGAAAGTTGCAGAAGTTCAAATTGCGGGAAGAGTTCTGGGCCGGTCGCGAACGAAAGGTCAATTGAAATGAGCTATCGCGTCATCCAATGGGGAACCGGAAACGTTGGCGTTGCAAGTTTGAAGTCGGTACTCCGGCATCCCGACTATGAATTGGTCGGCTGTTACGTGTCGACACCTTCCAAATCTGGGCGCGATGTCGGCGAACTCGCCGGTCTGCAACCGTGCGGAGTTACGGCAACGAACAACATCGACGACATCCTGAAACTCGATGCCGATGTGGTTTTGCACATGCCGTTGTCTGCGGCACAGGTGAATGAAGACCCTGACAAAGACACGAAGGACATCTGCGCATTGTTGGCGAGCGGCAAGAACGTCATCACCACCGTTGGTTATGTCTATCCAAAGGCGTATGGACCCGACGTCGTTGAACGACTCGAGGCCGCATGCCGTGCCGGAGGAGTTTCACTTCACGGGACGGGTGTGAATCCCGGTTTCATGGCCGAGCTGATTCCCCTGATTTTTTCATCGCATTGCTCAACCATCACTTCGGTTCTTGTCCGCGAACATTCGGATTTTTCCTTCTATCCCTCCCCTCAGATCATCTTCGACGTCATGGGATTCTCTTTCACCCCCGAGCGCTACGAGGCCCACACCGCCCGTTACCGAAAGTGGCTCAGCGGTTTGTTCGAGGAAAGTGTCCTCATGATCGCCGATGGTCTCGGTCTTGAACTCGACGAACTCACCGTCGAATCCGAGGTCGAACTGGCGACGGAAGATCTGAACATTGCAGCGGGACCGGTGCCGCGTGGAACGGTTGCCGGACAGCGTTGGGAGTGGTGTGGGGTTGCCCACGGACGCGACGTCATTCGGCTCGAAGCGATCTACAAGGCTCACAAGTCGGTGGCGCCGCAGTGGCAGAGCCCCGCCTGGGTCTGCACCATCGAGGGTGAACCGAAGTTGCACTTCGAAGCCAACAAGTGGACCACCAGTGGGCTTGTCGGCACGGCCATGCGTGCCGTTCACGCCATCCCCGCCGTGTGCGCCGCACCCATGGGAATCCGCACGTTCCTTGATCTTCCCCTCGTGGCCGGTCGCGGTGCCGTAGCCGAGTAACGGCACAACGGGCTAGTTTTTCGCCCATGCACGACATCGTCATCTCCGGGGGAAAGATCATCGACGGTACGGGGCAACCGGCCTCGGTCGGTGACATTGCCGTATCGAACGGAATCATCACCCACGTGGGAGGCAAGGTTGAAGGTGACGCCCGTCAGCGCATCGATGCAGACGGCCACATCGTTACTCCGGGTTGGGTCGACGTGCACACTCACTACGACGGCCAAGTTGCATGGGATGAAGATCTTGAACCGTCGGCAACGAACGGAGTGACAACTCTCGTGATGGGCAACTGCGGCGTTGGATTCGCCCCCGTCAAGCCCGGCGACGAAGCTCCGCTCATCGAATTGATGGAAGGGGTCGAAGACATCCCCGGCAGTGCGCTCGCCGAAGGAATTCCCTGGGGTGCATGGGAAACCTTCCCGGAGTATCTCGACTTTCTTTCGTCACGTCGCTACTCACTCGACATCGGAACCCAAGTCGCTCACGGCGCGTTGCGCTTCTATGCGATGGGTCAGCGCGGAGTCGAAAACCTCGATGCAAACCCCGAAGAAATCGCCACGATGGCACGACTCGTTGGCGAAGCCATGGAAGCCGGAGCTCTCGGCTTCTCCACGTCACGCACGATCGGTCACCGTTCACTCTCGGGTAAGCCCGTGCCGGGAACGTTTGCAGCCGAAGACGAACTCACGGCCATTGCAAAGGCGATGGGGCGCGGTGTTTTCGAAGCCATTCCCGCTGGAACCGTCGGTGCTCTCGAGGCCCTTGGTGGTGAACGCGCCAAGCCGGTCGACGAAGTCATGATGTTTGCCGACCTGTCGCGCGCAAGCGGGCGCCCCGTCACCTTCACGACGGTGCAGATTGCCGAAGACGTTGATCATTGGCGTGACGTGCTGGCCGCGGTTTCGACAGAAAACGCCAACGGCGCTCAACTTCGTCCGCAAGTCGCACCGCGAGCGGTGACGGTGATGACGAGTCTCGGTACGTACCACATGTTCATGCGCAAAGCGACGTACCTCCGCGACCTTGCTCACCTTCCACTTCCCGAACGCGTTCGTGAAATGCGCAAGCCCGAAGTCAAGGCCGCCGTACTTGCCGATCGCAGCGTTCGGTCGGAAAATGCGGGGTCGATGGAATCGGTTGTCGGGCTCTATGCACGAGCCCTCAGCGCGACATTCCCCCTCACGTTCCCGATCAACTACGAGCCGGAACGTGACGAATCGGTCGTTGGACGATCACGAAAGCTCGGCGTATCGGCCGAATCGTTGATGTACGACCTGTTGCTGGAAGACGAGGGCAAGGCGTTCTACGCCGTATTCGGATCGAACTTTGCCAAGGCAAATCTCGATGCCAGCCACGAGATGCTCCTTCATCCCGACAGCGTCACCGGACTTTCCGATGCGGGTGCCCACGTCAATTTCATCTGCGACTGCACGATGCCCACGTTCCACCTCACCCATTGGGTTCGCGACCGTTCACGTGGACCACGTCTTGGTCTCGAGTTTGCGGTTCGAAAGCTTTCGAAGAACAATGCCGACCTTTACGGACTCACCGATCGCGGTTCGCTCGAAGTTGGCAAACGTGCAGACATCAACGTCATCAACTTCGATGAACTCACGATCCGCGCACCGTTCGTGCGCCACGACCTTCCGGCCGGTGGCTCACGAGTTCTCCAGCCGTCAACCGGCTACGCCGCGACACTCGTCAACGGAGTTGTCACGCGCCGTAACGACGCAGACACCGGCGAACGTCCGGGGCGACTCGTTCGTAGCCGCTGACTTCGTTCAATTATTGAACGAGAGTCAAGCCACCATCGACGACGAAAATCTGACCGGTCACGTATTTGCTTCGCAGCAACGCGATGGTTGCTTCCGAACAATCCTCAGGAGTACCCGAACGCTTCAAAGGTGCCACCGCCTTCACCGCGTCGTGAGTCGGAGCCCAATCTGCGGTCCACGGTGTGGCGATGAGTCCGGGGGCAACAGCGTTCACACGTACGGGCCAGCAACTCTTTGCCATCAGTTTCGTCATCTGGTTCAATGCGGCTTTGGTCATTGAATACGCCATGGAGCTGCCGACCTGACGCACTCCGGCAATCGAAGTGACGTTGACGATGTTCCCGTCGTCCGACTTCTTGAGATGAGGGATCGCCATCTTGCTGAGCCACCATGTTCCGTAAACATTGACTTCGAATGTCTTCATGAAGATCTCATCGGTCAATGCCTCGAGATCATGGTGTGGAATCGGTGTTGTCCAACCGGCATTGTTCACGAGAATGTCGAGTTTCCCGAATTTTTCGACCGTGCCTTCGATCAGTCGCGCGCAGTCATCCTTTTTCGAAATGTCACCTTGCATGTACGTCGAGCCATTTCCGAGAGAATTCGCGACTGCCGTTCCGGACTCAACCGATGACGATGAGTTGACAACCACCGTCGCACCGAGTGCCGCAAGCTGTCGTGCGATCCCTTCGCCAATTCCGCTTGACGCACCGGTGACAATCGCAACTTTTCCCGTGAATTCAGCCATGACGAGACGTTAGTGTCTGCTCATGGAACTGGAAATTCGACATCAACCCGCATACGCCACCGCTCGCGCAACCCTCGCCCCGAACGAACAGATGCGCCTCGAATCCGGGGCGATGTACGCCATGTCGGCCGACGTCGTTCTCGAAGGGAAGATGGAAGGCGGGTTCCTGAAGGCACTCAAGCGCTCGGCACTCGGTGGCGAATCGTTCTTCCAAACAACCGCTACGGCCGGGCCAAACGGTGGCTTCATCGATCTTGCAATGGGCCTTCCTGGTGACTCGGTGATTCTCCGTTCGTCGGCAACCGATGCATGGATCCTTGCCCATTCCTCATGGATCGCGTCATCGATGGGCATCACCATCGACCCCAAATGGGGCGGGATGAAATCTCTCATCGGAGGCGAAGGCGCGTTTCTCATTCACACTTCGGGCGAAGGCATCATGCTCGTTGGCGCCTACGGAGCCCTCGAAGTGGTCAAGTTGAATCAAGGTGAAAAAATCGTCGTCGACAGCGGCCACATGGTTGCGGTCAATGCTTCGGTGAAGATGACTCTCAAGAAGGCCGCGGACGGCTGGAAGAACTCGCTGTTTTCGGGCGAAGGATTGGTCTTCGAATTCGAAGGACCGGGTGAGGTGTACGTGCAGACGCGAAACCCCAACTGGTACAACCAATTCGCACCGGCAACCCACTCGCACGCACGCTAGGACCAACGTCCCATGTCGAATCAAAAAGTCGGACACACAAGCACGTTGGTGTTCGATACCGCGCGCAACAACCGTGCGCTGGGTCTCGACGTGTGGTTCCCAACATCAGTCGCCGACGGCGAAACCACCACATACGAACTCTTGCCGGGAATCTCGCTCCCGTCAGGTTCCGCGATCAACAATGTCCCGGCAATTGCGGGCCCGGTGCCACTCATTGTGTGGTCTCACGGACGCACGGGGCTTCGCCAGAACTACAGCCAGCTTTGCGAGGCACTCGCTCGGCGAGGTTTCGTTGTCGCAGCCCCCGATCACCCCGGCGACACTTTGATCGATTGGCTGACGGGCCAAAACGCCGACGACCAAACCAACGAGATTCAGCGGCTCGGTGATATTTCTTTCGTCATCAACCAATTGTTGAGCTCGGCCGCTGGTCTCGAACATCTGCCGGACACTCTGTTCGATCAGAACCGTATTTACGTTGCCGGACACAGTTACGGCGGACTCACAGCCATCGTCAGTGCAACCGGAATACACGACATCGAACCCGACCCTCGCGTCCGCGCGATTGCCGGCGCGCAGGCGTACACCCGAACCCTGCCCGACACCATCCCGCAGCGTCTTTCGGTCCCGACACTTCTTCTCGTCGGCGCGGGTGACCTCACGACTCCGCCTGCAACGGATGCTGATCCAATTTGGTCTCTGATCGAGCAGCAGCACCCACGTAACCGTCGTGTTGATCTTCCGCACGGAGGCCACCAGGCATGCAGTGACTTTTCGCTGTACATGGAGCTGGTACCCACCATGCCGGATATTCCGCAGATCGTGCTCGACTATCTCGAGTCGATCGCCGCCGAGTCCCCCGCCGGCTTCCGCGAGACGTGGC
>JBEBAF010000014.1:0-3544 GCA_041159045.1 Actinomycetota bacterium | reverse complement strand
CTCGGCCGCCAAACCATGCTCGGTATCGGCTGCGGTTTCGGAGGACTGTGGCGAATCGGGGGTGTCGGTCACGGATTCCCACGGTAGTGCGTAGCCACAGAACTACCGTTGCCGATTGATGAATCAGCGACGCGAATTCGGACAGTTCGCGTTGCGGTGCGCGGCGGTGGTCGCGGTCGCCGCGATGGCGACAATCGCGCCGATGTCGGCGTCGGGTCCGGCCGTGGCCGATACGGCGAATGCGCCCCTGCCCGACACGAAGGAATGGACCGCCCCCGAGAAGCACGCCATCTCGGTATCGCAGCCGTCGGGCATTTCGCTCGCGACGAGAGCCAAGATTCGTGAACTCGCGGCTTCGATCCGAGCCGAGGCGTACCCCGGTCGGGCGGTGATGTTGGGCATGACGTTCGTCAAGCGTGGCGACGAGACGATTCAGCGCGTTCGACGTGGGTGGCGTGTGCCGATGTCGACAACGGTTCAACCGGATGCGGTGGTGCGCAATCTGTTGTCTACCGAAGCGGCCGATGCGCTTGCCGCGGGTGACATCGTGATGGGTGCGAGTTCGGCACGTTTCCGAGGGGCAAGAGTCGGTGATGTCGTCACGTTGCTCGACATGCGAGATCGCCCCGCCGAATTTCGCATCGGATTCGTTGCCGACGATGACGTCGTCGGCGGAGCGGATTTGTTGTTGTCGCCCCTCGAGGCCGACACGCTCGGGGCGACCACCGTGACGCGTTACACGGTTCTCGGTTTTCGCAATACGAAGTCGGCCGATGCCGCCTTCACCGCCGCCGGATTCGTGAACGGCCTCACGTACCGCGTGAGGAGAACGTGGGATCCGCCGAACCCCGATGCGACACTGGGTTTGGGAGAAGCAAAACTTCTCGTCGGTGAGTTTCCGTTCACTCAATCCAAGTCGGGAAAGATCACGGCGGATCCCACGTGGGTGAATGCAAACATCACACCCCGTCGATTTTTCTCGGGCATCCCCGTGCGCGCCGGATGTCACAGGGTCGTATGGGCACCTCTTCAGGGGGCATTGAACGAAATCAAGCGCGCAGGTCTCGACGACTTGATCGACGTCGACAACACGAACACGTACGGAGGATGTTTCTACGCGCGCCTCAATCGTGTGTCGGGCAACATCGGTTATCTCTCGAGGCATTCGTGGGGCATGGCGTTCGACATGAACACGAACACCAACTCGCAGGGGCGCGCTCCGAACATGGATTGCCGTGTTGTTCGGATTTTCCGCAAGTGGGGCTTCGCATGGGGTGGAAACTTCACGCCTGCCGACGGCATGCATTTCGAATACGTCGGTGAACGTCGCGACAACATCGCGTTTCCGTCGCGTTATTGCCCGAACCTCGTCGGGAGCGACGGATAGCCTTTCCGTTGTGGCTATGCGATTGATCATCATCGGAGGCGGTCCGGCCGGTAATTCTGCGGCAACGTGGGCCGCACGGCTTGGTGCCGAGGTGGTGATGGTCGAACGCGAAATAGTCGGCGGCGGCGCGCACCTGCTCGATTGCATCCCATCGAAAGCGATGATCGCGACCGGTGGTGCAATGAGTGCGACCAAGCGATTCGCGGGCATGGGAATCGAGCAGCACGACGTGGAAATCGACGTCGACTCGTTGTCCGAGCGCATCGGCGGCATCGTCAGTCGCCTGCAGAACACCACAACCCAGTTGCTCGAAAGTCAGGGTGTCACGATCATCAAAGGCGAAGCGTCGTTCGTGTCGCAGAACGAAGTGCGCGTCGTGTCGTCGGCGGGCGAGCAGACTCTCCGTGGTGATGCATTCCTGATCGCCACCGGATCGCGTCCGCGCATTCCCGAATGGTGCATGCCCGATGGCGAACGGATTCTCACGACACGTGACTGTTATCCGCCCAAGGTGTTCCCGAAGAGCATTGCAGTCGTTGGTTCCGGAGTGACGGGCGTCGAATTCGTTCACATGTTCTCCTCCTTCGGTGCCGGAGTTTCGTTGGTGGTCAGCCGTCAGCAGGTTCTGCCCGGGAAAGACCCCGAGGCCGCGGCCGCTCTCGAAGATGCGTTCCTCGGGCGTGGCGTGAAGTTGCTGAAGGGTGCACGTGCAACCGCGATCGAACGCGACGGTGACGGGGTCGTCGTCAGGTGCGACGATGGTCGTGAAGTTCGTGCATCCCACGCAGTGCTCGCAATCGGATCCGAACCGAACGTCGAGGGTCTGAACCTCGAGGCCGCGGGTGTCAAACTCGACAAGCGCGGTTACATCAACATCGACCGACATTGTGAAACGAACGTCAAGGGCATCTACGCCGCCGGCGATGTCAGCGGCAAGCTGCCGTTGTCGTCGGTGGCTTCGATGCAGGGTCGCAAGATCGCCGAACATTTGATGGGGGCGAATCGTGCAACCCACCGGCATCTCGATTACGACAAGGCTGCCTCTGCAATCTTCACCCAACCGGAAATTGCCGATGTCGGTTTGGCCGAAGCCGAAGCATTCGCGAACGGTCGCAAGATTCGCGTCACGAAGGTGCCGTTCTCGTCAACCCCGAAGGCGCTGATTCACAACGACCCGCACGGGTTCGTGAAACTCATCTCCGACCCGAATACGGGCCAGGTGTTGGGCGGAACCATCGTGGGTCGCCACGCAGGTGAATTGATCAGCGTGATCGCCCTTGCGGTGACGGCGCACCTCAAAGTTGCCGACCTTCTCGACACCCTCTTCGTGCATCCCGCCCTCGCCGAAGCGTTGCTCGACGCCGCCGAATAGGCGGCGGCATTTTCCGAGACACAGCCGCCGAATGGGCGGCGGGCGTTATTCGAGACACAGCCGCCGAATGGGCGGCGGGCGTTATTCGATGATGACCACGATGTCGCCGGATCCGACGGTGTCGCCCGCCTTCACCTTGACTTCCTTCACCTTGCCCGACTTCTCGGCTTGGATCTGGTTTTCCATCTTCATTGCTTCGAGGACGACGACCGACTGACCGGCTTCGACTTCCTGGCCGACTTCGACGAGAACCTTCACGATGGTTCCCTGCATCGGAACGACCACGTCGCCGCTGCCGGAGCCACCTGCGGCGCCGCCACCCGATGATGCTGCACGTGCGGGCTTCTTCGCCTTCGCGGGGCCGGCTGAAACCATCTGGCCTTCCGGAACCCACATCTTCACGGCAAAACGCTTGCCGTTGACTTCAACCGTGGTCTTGCGCTCGACGAGAGTTTCGGCCTCTTCGCCTGCGGGAGCCGGTGCCGACGTACCGACGCTGCTGAGATCGAGTTTCTCTTCCACCCACTTCGTCGAGTGTTCGAAAGCCACGAACTCGGGGTGTTCGAGGATTGCGATGTCGGCGGGAATCGTGGTGTGCACGCCCTCGACGACCATCTCGTTCAACGCGCGAATCGTTCGCGCGATTGCCGTGTCGCGATCTTTGCCCCACACGATGAGCTTGCCGACGAGGTTGTCGTAGTACTGGCTGACCGTGTCGCCCGATTCGTATCCGCCGTCGAAGCGAACGCCGAAACCGTCGGCAGTGACGAGCTTGGTGATCGTGC
>JBEBAF010000013.1:0-38439 GCA_041159045.1 Actinomycetota bacterium | reverse complement strand
GAGTAACGCTCGAGGCTGAAGATCAAAGTGACGTTGACCGACACACCTTCAGCGGTCAATTGTCGAATCGCGGGAAGACCTTCCAGAGTTGCCGGGACTTTGATCATGACGTTCGACTGGGCAATTCGTGCGCGGAGGTCGCGGGCAGCAGCGAGGGTCCCGTCAGTGTCGTGGGCCAACATCGGATCAACCTCGACACTGACGTAACCGTCGACGCCGTGGGAGGACCTATAGACAGGCTCGAAAATATCGAGCGCCCCGCGAATATCGCTGAGAACCATTTCCCAATAGATCTGTTCGATCGACAGCCCGTCGGCAGAAAGGCGAGAAAACTGATCGTCGTATTCGACCGATCCTTGAATCGCCTTCTGAAAGATCGTCGGATTCGATGTGAGTCCGCGAACACCGCGCGCAACGAGGGCTTTGAGAGTTCCGTCGGCGATGTAACTGCGACGTAGATTGTCGAGCCACGGGCTTTGACCGAATTCAGACGACAGTCGTTGAAGACGGGTCATTTACCCACCATCTCGCGGGCGCGGGCCGCAACCGCGGCTGAGTTGATTCCAAAGTGGTCGAGCGCAATCGAACCCGGTGCACTGGTGCCGAATTGGTCGATACCGATGCTCGAATCTGCAAAACGCTCCCACCCAAAGGTCGATCCGGCTTCGATCGACAACACGGGTACACCCGATGGCTGTATGCGACTCCGGAGCTCGAGGCTTTGCTGGGCATAGAGCTCGGGACACGGCGCAGAAACGACGCGGGCCGCGATACCGAGCCCGGCAAGTTCTTTTGCCGCGTCGACTGCAACCGACACTTCGCTACCTGTCGCCATGAGAACCACGTCAGGCTCGTTCGCGTCAACGCCGACGACACCGGCTCCGTTTGCTACGGCGGAACCGTCGGTGACCACCGGAAGGTTCTGTCGACTGAGGATCAATGCCGTCGGACCGTCGTAGTCGAGCGCCTGGGCATAAGCAGCTGCGGTTTCGACGGCATCTGCGGGCCTGACGACACGCAGGTTCGGAATGACGCGCAACGATGCGAGGTGCTCGACCGGCTGGTGCGTGGGGCCGTCTTCGCCAACCCCAACCGAATCGTGGCTGAAAACGAAGACGACCTTCGCGTGCGACAGCGCTGCGAGTCGTATTGCCGGTCGCATGTAGTCGGCAAACACGAAGAAGGTTCCGACAACGGGCACCAGAAAGCCGTGCAACGCCATGCCGTTGGCCAAAGCACCCATCGCGTGCTCGCGAATTCCAAAATAGATCTGGCGCGCATCGCGGTTCTGTGCGGAAAACGGAGTGTCGGGGTTCATCTTCGCCCCCGTGTTGCCCGTGAGATCTGCTGCGCCGGCGATTGCGTTGGGCACCACTTCCGACGTGGCTGCCAAAACCTTCTGAATCGCAACTCTCGTCGCAGGTGATTCCTCGCGCCCAAACGTCGGCAATGCGGATCGAGCCCGTGCGCCGGCGTCGTGCGGAGCAAAATCTTCGAGTTTCCTCTTCGCGTCCGAGGACATCCAGGCGGAATGGGCTGGTGCGCAACGTGTCGCGGCGTGCTCGCGGTAATGCGCGAGAAGTTCCGCCTTGACCCAGAAAGGTTCGTCGGGAATGCCCATCGCAGCCTTGGTGCGCGTGATGTGTTCGGCCACGAACGGATTCCCGTGCGCGGCGTGCTTGTCGGTGAAATCGGGGGACGGAAAGCCGATGCGTGTCGGAAGAACCATCAACGTGGGTGAACCGCGGTGCGCCTTTGCCTGTATGAGCACCTTCTCCAGAGCATCGCAATCCTCGGCAATGTCTCCGGCTTCGATCACGTTCCATCCATACGAACGGAAGCGACCGGGAACGTCGTCGCTGCACGTGAGGTCGGTCGATCCGTCGATCGTGATGTGGTTGTCGTCGAACACACAAATGAGACGCTCGAGGGCAAGGTGGCCCGCCAGGGATGCTGCTTCGTGACTGATGCCCTCCATGAGGCAGCCATCTCCTGCGACGACGTACGTGTAGTGCGACATCGCGCCGTCGCCGACACGAGCACGAATGTGCTCTTCCGCTATCGCCATCCCGACGGCATTTGCAAATCCCTGACCGAGCGGTCCGGTCGTCACTTCGACCCCTGCGGTATGACCCACTTCCGGATGACCGGGAGTTCGGGACGACAATTGACGGAAGTTCTTGAGATCTTCGAGTTCCAGGCCGTAACCGTTCAGCCACAGCAAGGCGTATTGCAGGATCGAGGCATGACCACCCGAAAGGATGAAGCGATCGCGTGTGGGCCACAGAGGGGCGCTCGGGTGATGACTCATGACGCGTGAATACAGCGTGTGGGCAAGAGGAGCGAGTGCCATCGCGGTTCCTTGATGACCGCTTTTCGCGTGGAAGGGCGCGTCCATCGCGATTCCACGAATAGTCGCGATTGCTAACGCGTCAAATTCTTGTTGATCCACTTTCGCAGACTAACCGTTCGCACCCTTCAGGAGCGAGAGAGGCACAACGCGCCACGGATCTCGATTGGTCCTGCAATGCGCGTAAATGGTCTCGTAATCGTCGAACTCAAGTTCGGCCCGAACGAGACGGTACGTGAATTTGCCGGGGTCGACGCGAAACGGGCTGACGTTGCGGGCAACTTGCTCGCTTCCCTCGGTCAAACCCTTTCTGAAGACCACCTCGAAAACTCCTTCGCTTGATTCATCCGGCTCGCAATAGATCAGGGCGATGAGATGAGGCGACAACGTGACAGGAGGGGGCGATGGTGCGACAGTCGAAAAATATGCGCCTGTGACATCGATACGCGTGCTCGGGCCTTCGACCTGACGCATCTCAAAGTTGTCGACGAACAGGGCTGAAACCAAATGCACGCATGAACCCTAATTCGGCGATGTGGCGGCCATCGAATGACGACCGAACGAGGTGTCAGCCTGCGACGCCTCGGGGCGTCGATACGAGCTTGACTTCGTTCAAGCGCACGCGCGCCAATCGGAGCCACGTCAACACCCGAATGATCCACCAGCCGTAGTCGATTTCGTACCAACGGTGTGCGAGACGTGCGGAAGTAGGTGCCGCATGGTGATTGTTGTGCAACCCTTCACCTGCGGTGAGAAAGGCAAGAATCTGAAGGTTCCCCGCGCCGTTGTCGTATGGCTTGCGTCCAAAGTGATGCCCAATGGCGTTCACGGCCGCTGATCCGCCGAGGTAGAGATTCACGTGAACGATCGCGGCGAGAAGGCCAACCCACACCCCGAAGACCAGACACAGGGCGGTGATACCGACTGTCAGACCAACGATGGTGCGATCAAAGAGAGCCCGATCGAACCCATCCGCCGGCATGTCTTTTGCATACTTCGAGGTCGTGTCGGGGTGGGCCGCGCATCGACGGTACAGCGCAACGTTCTTCATTTGTACCGTCTTCCATCCGAGCAAAACGGGCGAGTGAGGATCGCCATCGATGTCGGTGTACGCATGATGCTTCCGATGTACCGCCACCCACTGACGTGGCCTGATTCCAGTCGTGACCCAAATGATGAAGCGGAAACCGACTGCTGCTGGAGCCGACAGCGCCAAGGCCTTGTGCGCCATCGCGCGATGCAAGTAGATCGTCGTTGCGATGTTTGCGAGAACCGTGACCGCCAAACCGACGACCAAGGCGACCAACAACCCCTGAACGATTGAACCGGCATGAAAGAGGAACAGTGCCTGCATGTGCTCACCCTAGCGACCTACCAACCAGTAGGTAGGACTTTCTGTAGCCTGCAGCCATGGCTGACGGACAACGTTCGATGCGCGACGTGATCCTTGCAGAAGCCACAGATCTCTTCGCAGAGCATGGATACGACGGCACGTCCCTGAATGACATCGCGGCAGGTGTCGGGATCAAACGGCCCAGTTTGTTGCATCACTTTCCGAGCAAGGATGACCTGTACGGCGAAGTATTCGAGCAGATGCTGTCGCACTGGCTCGAGCGCGTCGAAGCGGCGATGGCACTACCGGGGAGTGGTTGGGATCGATTCTCCGATGTGCTCTCGGCTGGTTTCGAACTGTTCGCGGAGCATCCCTCGTATGTGCGTCTCATGCGTCGAGAAGCACTCGACGGCGGATCGCGCCTCGGCATCGATCTGGTCGGAGTTGTTTCGCCCCTCTTCAACACGGCTGTCGAGTGGATCGATGCCGAAATCGCGGCCGGAAGATTCCGCGAAGTCGACGCGCGTCAGGTGCTGATCACAGCGTACGCAGCTCTGTTGGGCTACGTGTCGGACGCGCCGTTCATCAATGGTCTGCTCGGTCACGATGCACTCTCCGAACGCCCGATGCACGAGCGCTGCGAACATCTACTCGATCTGTTCCGCCGTCTGCTCCTGCCTGCGACCGACGTCATTCTGTAGTCTCATCGCGTGTCCACTGATCCCGCCGCGAAAACCCTTTCCGAACTCGAGAGCAAGAAGGTCCTGGCCTCCGCTGGTGTGCCCTTTTTGCCGGAGTTGACCGTTTCTCGCGGTGAGTCGGCCGATCTGACGGCTGCCAAGATCGATTTTCCGGTCGTCGCGAAATTGAACGGCGACCAAATAGCCCACAAGACGGAACGTGGCCTTGTTCGACTCAACATCAAGGATTCGGCGGGACTGAACGAGGCCATAGAGCAGCTCTTCGCCGCGGCCCGTCCCGACGACGGCGAAGTGTCCGTTTTGGTGGCTCCGATGGTGAAGAGCAACCGCGAGTTCATCGCCGGGCTGGTGCGTGATCCGCAATTTGGAAGTGTCGTCATGCTGGGCGTCGGCGGCGTACTTGCCGAGGCCGTTGCCGACGTGGTTTTCCGACCGGTGCCGCTGTCTCAACACGATGCGAACGACATGATCAACGAGATCAAGGCACAGAAGCTCTTCGGAGACTTCCGCGGCGAAACGGCGGTCGATCGGCAATCGCTGGTTTCTGCGCTGATGGCTTTGTCGAAGGTCGCGGGGGATCGCAACGACATCGCCTCGATCGACATCAATCCTCTCCTCGTCCGTTCGGATGGAACGGTTGTTGCCGTCGATGCATTGGTGGAATTGTCAGGAATCGATGGCTCCACCCAAACGCCGACCGCTCGACGGAAGCTGTCGGATGCCCACTTCAAGGCGTTGTTCGAGCCCCGCGGTGTGGTTGTGGCCGGAGCATCGAGCCATCCCGGAAAATTCGGATTCGTATCGATGCACAACATTCTCGCGAGCGGGTATCAAGGTCGAGTCTTCGGAACGAATCTGTCGGGCGAAGAGGTCCTCGGGGTGAAGACCGTCGCAAATATCGGCGATCTCCCGGCGAACGAGGCCGACATGGTTTTCGTATGCACGCCCGCGAAAACGAATCCCGAGCTTCTTCGCGCGTGCGCAGCCAAGGGAATCAAAGCGGCCTTCCTCACCTCGGCCGGTTACGGCGAGGCCGGCGAAGAAGGACGAGCCCTGGAAGACGACATCGTCGCCCTCGCCGACGAGCTTGACATTCTCCTCGCCGGACCCAACGGTCAGGGCGTCGTCAGCACGCCCGCGAAATTGTGCGCTCAAATCGTTGCGCCGTACCCACCCGTCGGACGCATCGGTGTCGCCAGTCAGAGTGGAAACTTTGTTTCGTCGTTCTTGAACTATTCGCGTCAAAGCGGAATCGGAGTCAGCCGAGCCGTGTCGGCCGGTAACGCTGCAAGCGTCAGCGTCGCGGACTATCTCGAGTGGTACGCATCCGACATCGAGACCTCGGTCGGCCTTGCGTATCTCGAAGGCATTTCCGATGGTGCGGCCCTGATGTCCCAGCTGTCCACGGTGACGAAAAAGATGCCTCTGGTGGTCGTCAAGGGCGGCGCCACCGAGGCCGGCGCCAAGGCCGCAGCCAGTCACACCGGTGCGCTTGCTGCCAACGACAAGGTGTTCGACGGCGCATGCCGGTCAGCCGGCTTGGTGCGAGCAGCGACGGTCGAAGAGGCTTTCGATACGGCAGCGTGCTTTGCGACCCAACCGTTGCCGAAGGGTGGACGTACGGTGATTCTCACCACGGCTGGGGGGTGGGGTGTGGTCACATCCGATGCGCTTTACCAAAGGCCCGAGCTCGAATTGTTGTCGCTTCCCGACGACCTCAAAGCCTCAATCGATGAAAAGCTGCCACCGCGTTGGAGTCGCAGTAACCCCGTCGATTGCGCAGGAGGCGAAACGCGCGACACGATTCCCGAGGTGCTCGGACTCATCGCGCGACATCCGTCGGTTGACGCGGTGATTTATCTCGGCATCGGTATCCAATCGAACCAGGCGCGCCTCATGCGAGAGGGCTCGTTTTACCCCGACCACGGACTCGAGCGCATCGTCGCTTACCACGAACGACAAGACGCACGCTTCGCCGAAGCTGCTGCCGAATTGTCCGACGAGACCGGCAAGCCGATCCTTGTCGCCACGGAGTTGGCGGTGGCCGATCCCGACAACTCCGGTCCCGCGACCGTCCGAGCCACCGGTCGGTATTGCTTTCCTTCCGGCAACCGTGCCGTTGCTGCGCTCGCCCATATGGTTCGTTACGCGCGGTACAGGAACCAGTGACCTCACGTCAGGGAAGCGGCAAGAAGCGTCGCACGCGCCGTCCCGGTCGCGTGGTGGCGATCGTGGCGATCGTCGGCGCAGCACCCCTTGCATCGCTGTGGTTCGTCGGACATTCCCTTGCGACGCGCACCAAAGGTCGCGTGGCGCCGGCCTCGAGCGCGGTGTCAACACCCGTTCTCAGCGTGCGGCGCGCGGCCGCGACGTTGGTCACTGACGTGACGATACGAAATTTGCGAAATGAGTTGTCGGGATTGGTCTCGAAGCTCCCGGATGCATCATGTCTGCGGGTTGATGCGAACGGTTCCACGGCGGTCGCTCGTCAATCTGACAAGTCCCTCATTCCCGCCAGCAACACGAAGATCCTCACCGCCGCGGTTGTTCTCGATGCATTCGCCCCTGACACCCGTTTCATCACGAAGGCAGTCGGGGAAGTGGTGAACGGGACGATCGCCGGAGATCTCGTTCTGGTAGGAGGAGGAGATCCTCTTCTCGTCACTAAGGACTTTCTTCCGAGCGAAAAGTATCCGACAACGACTCCGACCTATCTCGACGATCTTGCCGATCGCATCAAAGCCGCGGGGATCACTTCGATTGGCGGTTCGGTCGTCGGCGATGAATCGTTTCTCGATGACACCAGATACAACGCCGATTGGTCGTCGGGTGTGCGAGCCGCCGAGGCGGGGCCTCTTGGTGCGCTGATGGTCAACGACGGAGTGGTAGTGGGCGATCCACTGAAGCCCGACAACCCCGCGGTCGGCGCCGCGCGAGAATTCACCCGCCTTCTGCGCGCTCGAGGAATCACGGTGAGTGGTGAAGCCCGCAGCGGATCAGCCGGCCCGACAACTTCTGAGATCGCACGGATCGAATCTGCCGTGATCGACAAGGTTGTTGCCGAGATGTTGACCAACAGCGACAACAACACTGCCGAGATCTTGGTACGTCAACTTGGACTGGCGAAGTCCCTACAACCCACAACCTCTGCGGGACTGAAGGTGATCGTCGAAACGCTGAAGAAGTGGGGAATCGAGGGCCTCAAATTGCGTGATGGTTCGGGGTTGTCGCGCAACAATCGAATTTCGTGCAACGCCATCGTCGCCGTACTCGATCGGCAACCCGTGAACGGAAATTTGGTCGAGGGACTCTCGATTGCCGCCAAGACGGGAACGCTGGCCGACGCTTTCAAGGGATCAGCCGTCGCGGGAAAGTTGCATGGCAAGACCGGGACTCTCCTCAACGTGAAGACATTGAGTGGTGTATTGCCCATCGGAACGAACGGCGGAGTGACCTTTGCACTGTTCCTGAACGGCGCAGGATGGGCCGACCAAGGGAATTACCGACCGCTTTGGGATGCTCTCGGAACGGCCATTGCGACGTATCCGCAAGGCCCCACGAAGTCGCAGGTCGGCGTCATAGGCGGTTGATCAAGCAGCAAGCTGATCCAGCGCCCGGGGCGACGTGCCGCCAAGTGCAATTGGCCGAAAGTCCTGCGACAATGGACCCGTGGTCGACCCGCAGAAATCCGATGTCGTTGAACTGGTCGTGGCCTATGCGCGTCAAGAGACAGTCGAACCTCTGCGCGGGGCCGGTCGGTGGATTCTCTGGGGCCTCGTTTCGATGACTTTCGTCGCCCTCGGCATGGTGATCTTCAGCCTTGGCCTTCTCCGACTCACGCAGGATCTCGGGGACTCGGCATTCGACGGGGGGTTTTCGTGGGCACCGTACGCCATCGCGTTGCTCTTCGCTGTCGCCATCGTCGTGCTCGCACTCTCACAAATTCGCAAGGCACGCCTCTGAGGCTGTCACCTCACTGTCGCCGACGTCCGTTGGAAAGGAACCGTTGATGGAACAAGAACGCAAGATCTCTCGTGAAGACCTCGAGCGTCGTTTCAAGTCGCTCCAAGACGACCTCCAAGGTCGGGTGGAAAACAAGAAGCAAACCCTCGTTGCCGCGGCCGGTGCAGCGGCCGTCGTTCTTGTCGTGCTCTCGTACCTCGTCGGTCGCCGCCGTGGGTCGCGTCGTGCCACGCGTGTTGAATTCCGTCGTCGGTGATCGAACTGTGGCTCGAAAATCCCGTTTCGGTCTCGTCCGATTACTCGCTGCACTCATCACCGGTCGCGTCGTTGTACGCAACCGCCTGACGAAACGATTCGTTGCTCGATATCGCACGTTTGCGCGACTTGTCATCGCCGGAAAGGCGATCGGCTACGTCTCGCAAAGGTCGAAATCACGCAGCATTCAGGTGCGCACCGACCACGCGATCATCGAGGTGGATCCCACTTGAGTTCGACACCCGATTTCGTGAACACCTTCGCGTGGGGCGACAAGATCATGCTGGTCGACCGCAAGAAACGCCGTTACCTCGTCGACTTGGTCGCGGGTGGCGAGTTCCATAGTCACGCCGGTTTCGTTCCGCACGACGACATTGTTGGTTGCCCCGATGGTGCCGAGGTCGTGTCGACAAAAGGAGCCAGGTACGTTGCACTGCGACCAACGCTCGAGGACTTCGTCGTCGAGATGCCGCGCGGCGCACAAGTCATCTACCCGAAGGATCTGGCGACGATCCTAATGATCGCTGACATCAAACCGGGTGTTCGTGTACTCGAATCGGGCGTCGGATCAGGGGCCCTGTCGATGGCGATGCTGCGAGCCGGCGCCGTCATCACCGGCTACGAGCTACGCGAGGACTTCGCGAACCGTGCAAGGGCAAACGTGAGGTCCTTTCTCGGTGAATCGGCACTCGCTGCATACGACGTACACATCCGCGACTGCTACGACGGTATCGATGGCAGCGATTTCGATCGGGTAGTGCTCGATCTGCCCGAACCTTGGAATGTTGTTCCGCACGCCGTGAATGCGATGCGTCTTGGCGGCGTGATCGTTTGCTACACGCCCTCGATCACGCAGGCCATGCAGGTTCGCGAGGCACTCGACGAGCGCTGGACCGGAGAACGCACGCTCGAAGTCCTCCATCGCACGTGGCACATCGACGGCCAGGCCGTACGTCCCGACCACAGAATGGTTGCCCACACCGGCTTTCTCACGTCGGCAAGGTTGATCGAGAAGTAGCCGAGAAACGAGAAAGGCACGGGCCAAGCCCGCGCCTTTCCGACGATCGTGGACTCGCCGAGACGAGCCGTATCACTGAAGAATCAGGGTTCGATGAAGATGCACTCGCCGGGGCATTCTTCGGCCGACTCAACGACGGCATCAACGAGACTGTCGGCGAACGACGCCATTCCCTCGGCTCCCTGCGGGTTGCCCTTGGCGGTGGCATAAATCTTCGAGCCTTCTTTGACGTAGGCAAGGCCGTCATCGAGAAGCGTGAACACATCGGGAGCAATTTCCTCGCAGAGACCGTCTCCTGTGCACAGATCCTGATCGATCCAGACCTTCATTTTCAGCTCCTTGATTTCGAGTCGACTTTTCGAACACCGGGAAACGCGTCGCAGGCTGAAGAGCCCGCGGGGACGAATCCAGGCTGGTGGACGGGGAAACTCTACACCGCCCGACCCGACAGTGACATTTTTGCTCCCTCAGCCTCGGCCGAATTCGATGCCGAAATACCTCCGAGGCGCGGGAGGTGATAGAGAAGAGACGTAGGCATCGCGCCGTTTCGGAGGTTCGAAATGTCGGTAGGAGACCCATCGCAGCAGGACTCGGCAGAGCCTCGCTCGACCACGACCGAATCCGCCCTCCAAGACCTGCGGTCGCAACTCGCCCACAAGGTCGCGCAGAACGAAAAGTTGTCGTACACCCTGCGAGAAGCGCGCGAGCACATCGCGCAACTACGCGAGGAAGTCGAGAAGCTTTCGCAACCGCCATCCGCCTACGGCGTGATTGTCGGAAAGAACGACGACGAAACCGTCGATGTGTTGACCAGCGGTCGAAAGATGAGGGTCCATCTCCACCCCGATATCGATTTCGAGACCGTCGCTCGCGGGGCCGAAGTTGTTCTCAACGAGAGCCTCAACGTCGTCAAGGCGAGACCCCCGGAAGGCTCTGGCGAGATCGTCTCCTTGAAGGAAATCTGCGAAGACGGGTTCAGAGCCATCGTGACGGGGCGCGGCGACGACGAACGCGTATGCGAATTGGCCGATGCGATCAGAGGGACCCATCTGAGGAGCGGAGATCTTCTACGACTCGATCCGCGATCGAATCTGCTTCTCGAACGGCTGCCACAGCCCGATGTCGAAGACCTCTTGCTCGAGGAAGTTCCCGACATCGACTACAACGACATCGGCGGACTTGACGAACAGATCGAGCAAATTGCGGACGCAGTCGAATTGCCGTTCCTGTACGGCGACCTCTTCGCCGAACACCAATTGCCCGCTCCAAAGGGCATCTTGTTGTACGGACCACCTGGCTGCGGAAAGACACTCATTGCCAAAGCCGTAGCGAACAGCCTGGCGAAGAAGGTTGCCGCGAAGCAAGGTGACGCTAAGGGACGCAGCTACTTCATCAACGTCAAGGGTCCCGAACTGCTCAACAAATATGTCGGCGAAACCGAACGTCAGATCCGTCTCATATTTCAACGCGCCAGAGAAAAGAGCGAAGAAGGCTGGCCGGTCATCGTCTTCTTCGATGAAATGGATTCCATGTTCCGAACCCGCGGTTCGGGGATCAGCAGCGACATGGAATCGACGATCGTTCCCCAGTTGTTGGCAGAAATCGACGGGGTCGAGGGGCTGAGAAACGTCATCGTGATCGGCGCAACCAATCGCGAAGATCTCATCGACCCGGCCATCCTTCGCCCGGGCCGCCTCGACGTCAAGATCAAGATCGAGCGACCCAGCGATGTCGCTGCGACACAGATCTTCTCGCGCTACCTCACTGCGGATCTACCGATTGACATGGAGGGCTTGGAGTCGTCCGATCCGAATGTTGCGGTCGATCAAATGATCAAGGCCGCGGTCTCCTCGATGTACAGCAACGATGAAGGAAACCGCTTCCTCGAAGTGACCTATCAGAACGGAGACAAAGAAGTCCTCTATTTCAAGGACTTCGCTTCGGGGGCCATGATCGAAAACATCGTTCGACGTGCCAAGAAATTGGCGATCAAACGCGTGATATCCGGAGGTTCCAAGGGAATTCGCGTCACCGATCTCGTCGAATCCGTCAGACAGGAATTCAAGGAACACGAAGACTTGCCGAACACTACGAATCCCGACGATTGGGCGCGCATCTCGGGCAAGAAGGGCGAGCGCATCGTGTTCATACGCACATTGGTGAACGAACCGTCCTCTGGTGAAGCCGGTGTCGGAGGCAAGGCAATCGAACGAACGGCGACCGGACAGTACCTGTAGATGGCCATTCACAAGGTTTGCGGGATCGAGACCGAATACGGAATCATCACGCGCGGATTCGACGCCAATCCGGTCGTTGCTTCGTCCGTGCTGGTCAACGCCTACGCGGGAAACTTTCCACAGCTGATTGGCTGGGATTTCGAGGACGAGTCGCCGAGTTCCGACGCCAGAGGATTCGTACTCGAAGACTCGTTCCCTCCGGAGGTTGAAACCCACCTTGTCAACTCGGTGCTCACCAACGGGGCCAGGTACTACGTCGATCATGCACATCCCGAGGTCTCAACACCTGAATGCACGAGCGCCGAACAAGTGGTGCTTTACGACAGGGCGGCAGAGGAGATCATCCGTGCGAGTGCGATCGCAGCAAAGGACAAGCTTCCATCCGGCCATGAGATCGTTCTCTACAAGAACAATTCCGACGGCAAGGGCAACTCTTACGGCTGCCACGAGAATTATCTCGTCGAGCGTGAATTGCCCTTCGGTCGCCTTGCCGCGCTGATCACGACTCACTTCGTCACGCGTCAGATTTTCACCGGCGCAGGGAAGGTCGGTTGCGAATTTCCCGGTTTGAGCAACAAGGACGTGCCCTACCAGTTGACCCAACGCGCCGACTTCTTCGAGGAAGAAATCGGGCTTGAAACGACGTTGAAGCGGCCGATCGTCAACACACGCGACGAGCCCCATTGCAACCCCGTCCTGTATCGACGACTCCACGTCATCGTTGGCGACGCGAACATGAGCGAGACTGCAACCTTTCTGAAGGTCGGCACGACCGCACTCGTGCTCGCCATGATCGAAGACGACTACATCCCGCACAACTTTCAGTTGGCCCACCCTCTGACGGCTATCCGCGAGGTGAGCCACGACGCAAGCCTTCGTGCGACGGTCGAGCGGATAAACGGTCAACGCGCCACAGCACTTCAAGTGCAATACGAGCTTCTCGATCTCGCCCGCTCGTACGTGCAAAGCCGTGGGGGAGACTGCATCGAAACCCCGGGAGCGCCCGGTGAAGCAATGAAATTGCTGGGTCTCTGGCAAGAAGTTCTCGAAGGGCTCGAATCGGATCCGGATCGTGTGGCCGACGTGGTCGACTGGGTCGCAAAGAAGCGCCTTGTCGATGGCTACGCCTCTCGGCATGGTCTCGCGCCGAGCGATATTCGACTCAAAGCCATCGACTTGCAATATCACGACATGCGTCCAGACAAATGTCTCGCCGGTCGGGTCGGACTTCGTTCGATGACCGAGCCACATGACGTGCGGAAGGCCGTTCACAATCCGCCTGAATCAACCCGTGCGTTCTTTCGCGGACGCTGCCTCGACAAGTGGCCCGATCAGGTTGTCGCCGCCAATTGGGACAGTCTCGTTTTCGACGTGGGGGACGAACCATTGCGCCGGATTCCGATGATGGAGCCGATGCGCGGAACCCGCGACCTGGTGGAAACCCTCATCGAATCGTCGGCAACTCCCCGAGAATTGATCGAACGTCTTGGCGGAGACCCCCACGACACGGTGAAAACCTACGACCCCGGTGTCTACTGAGGGTCGACCAGTTGGCTACCGTGGGCACATGGCCGAACGGATTCAAAAAACTCGCAGCGATCGGTCGAACGACGCAGATTCGCCCGCAGGCGAGTCTCCGGTCGGGGACTCTGCGCGCGGAGAGAAGATCAAGGCCGAGCTCGACGATCTACTCGACGAGATCGACGAGGTCCTCGAGTCCAACGCGGAAGATTTTGTCAAGAGCTACGTGCAAAAGGGCGGGGAGTAGACCCCGATGTCGATGCCCTTTTTCTCACCCGGCGATCACCCGGGTGCCAACTTTGTCGACCTTTTGCACCGCGTCGGAGTCGAACCATTTGCCGCATCTGCCTCGCAGAGTGTCCATTCGCCGAACATTCCACATGCAACAACTTGCGTAGCCCTCCGGTTCGACGGCGGCGTTGTCATGGCCGGCGATCGTCGCGCCACATCGGGAAATCTCATTTCTCATCGCTCGATGGAAAAGGTCGTCGAGGCCGATCGCTTCAGCGGAGTCGCCATTGCCGGTGCCGCGGGGCCCGCGATGGAAATGATCAAGTTGTTTCAACTGCAACTCGAGCATTACGAAAAGGTCGAAGGCCAGCTTCTCTCTCTCGAAGGCAAGGCCAACCAACTGTCCATGCTCGTCAGGGGAAATCTTCCGGCTGCGATGCAAGGCATGGTCGTTGTTCCGATTTTTGCGGGATACGACCTCGCCACTTCGACCGGCCGCTTGTGGGATTACGACCCCACAGGCGGGCGATACGAAGAGAAGGAATTCGTCGCCACGGGTTCGGGAAGTCTGCATGCCGGCACCGTGATCAAACTCGGCTGGCGCTCCGACCTCACCGGCGATGCAGCAATCCGCATTGCGGTGAAAGCGTTGTGGGAGGCAGCCGACGCCGATTCTGCAACGGGCGGACCCGATGCTCTCCGCGGCATCTATCCCGTCACGGCAACCATCACCAACGATGGCTGGACGCGGATCGACGATTCAGTCCTCGCATCGATCGTTGATGAAATCCTCGCCGAGCAACACGAGCGAAACGGGGGGAACCGCTCATGAGCATGCCCTTCTACGTTGCGCCCGAACAGGTGATGAAGGATCGTGCGGACTACGCACGAAAGGGAATTGCACGTGGTCGCGCCCTCGTGGCAATTCAGTTCCTCGAGGGCATCGCCATCGTGGCGGAGAACCCGTCGAACACCCTGCGCAAGGTCAGCGAAATCTACGACCGCATCGCGTTCGCGGGCGTAGGGAAGTACAACGAGTTCGACCAATTGCGTGTGGCCGGCGTCCGAGCAGCCGACTTGAAGGGCTACCAATACTCACGTGCCGATGTCGACGCACGGAGCCTCGCAAATCAGTACGCGCAGATTTTGGGTCAGATTTTCACCCACGAGATGAAGCCTCTCGAAGTAGAGATTCTTGTTGCCGAAATCGGCAGTTCGTCCGCTACCGACCAGCTTTTCCACATCCTCTACGACGGAACCGTTCTCGACGAGAAACACTTTTCGGTTTTGGGCGGCGATGCCGACGCAATTGCCGGTCGTCTGTCGCCGCAATTGGCAGAAACCCCCGATCTGAAAACGGCGGTGCGTTTGGCGTGTTCCGCACTCAGTGGCCCTGATCGCACGCTCGTGGCCGACGACCTCGAGGTGGCCGTACTGCGACGCAACGGCTCACGCCGGGCATTTGCCCGCCTCGACGACGAGGAAGTCGGTCGGCTTCTGGCCGACTGACCGGGCTCTTCGCGCCATGGAGCGCCGGATTTACGGCATCGAAACCGAATACGGCATCACCTGCACGCTACGAGGTCAACGTCGCCTCACGCCCGATGAAGTCGCACGATATCTGTTTCGGAAAGTCGTGTCTTGGGGCCGCAGTAGCAACGTGTTTCTCGAAAATGGGGCAAGGTTGTATCTCGACGTCGGTTCGCACCCCGAATACGCCACGCCCGAGTGTGACTCGATCTACGACGCCGTCGTTCACGACAAAGCCGGCGAACGCTGGATCGAGAGCCTCACACAATCAGCCGAAGAGCGCTTGCGCGACGAAGGCATCCGGGGAACCGTTTATCTCTTCAAAAACAACACTGACAGTGCGGGCAATTCATATGGCTGTCACGAGAACTACCTGACCGGTCGCGAAGACAACCAAGCGGCAATCAACCAGGTGCTCATTCCGTTCCTCGTCTCTCGGCAGGTCATTGCCGGAGCAGGCCGAATCACGCAGACAGCACGGGGGCCGCTGTATTCCATATCGCAACGGGCCGACCACATTTGGGAGAGCATGAGCTCTGCAACGACGCGTAGCCGCCCGATCATCAATACGCGCGATGAACCGCACGCTGACGCGGAACATTTCCGAAGGCTTCACGTGATCGTCGGCGACTCGAACATGAGCGAATACACGACATTTCTCAAGCTGGGCTCGACGGCGTGCCTTCTTCGCATGATGGAAGAGCCGTCCGTCGTCTTGAGAGACCTCAGCCTAGAAAATCCCATCCGGGCCATAAGAGAGATCAGTCACGACATGACGTGTCGACGCACGGTTCGGCTCGTCAACGGACGAGACGTTTCGGCTCTCGACATTCAACGTGAATGTCTCGACCGCGCATTGCTGTTCGCCGACAAACAGGGTTTTCCGGAATTCGAGATGCGCGCGCTGCAGATGTGGGAGCACTGCGTGACGGGCCTCGAGCGGGATCCGTTGTCACTCAATCGTGAAATCGATTGGGTCATCAAGTATCACCTGATCGAGGCATACCGGTCGCGCCACGGGTTGTCGTTGGGAGACGCCCAGACCCAGCTTGTCGACCTGCAATATCACGACGTTTCGCGTACCCGCGGCCTCTACTACAAACTCGAAAAGAAGAGCCTCGTCGACAGACTGTGTTCCGATGAGGACATTGACAAAGCCGTCGACGAACCTCCAAGCACGACCCGCGCGCGACTCCGTGGTGAGTTCATCAAACGGGCGAAGGCTCGAAAGCGCGATTTCACGGTCGATTGGGTACATCTCAAGCTGAACGATCAAACACAGAGAACGCTTCTGTTGAAAGATCCGTTCAAGTGCAGGGACGAACGGGTCGAAAAGCTGATCGAGTCGATGTAATCGCCACTAGCCTCGCTCCGGTGCACGAAGACTTGCCGGGAGAGGGTCCCTTGACCGAACCCGAATCACGTCCCAGCGATTCGTTCAAAGCGGTTCGCGACTGGATCGTTGTGCTCGTAGTGGCATTGCTCGTGGCGCTCGGCATTCGAACCTTTGCCCTCCAGCAGTTCTACATTTCCGGCCCGTCGATGGAAACGACGCTCTTCCAACCGAACCGCGTGTTGGTGAACAAGATGTCATATCGGATCGGCGACATCGGCCGGGGCGATGTCGTCGTGTTCGACCGCGTGACGTCGAATGGCCAGAGCGTCCAACATGACGACCTCATCAAGCGTGTCATCGGCCTTCCTGGTGAAACGGTCACCATCAAGGCGTGCAAGGTCTACGTCAACGGCAAATTGCTGGAAGAGAAGTACCTTCCAAAACGTGATACCGATCAAAGTGATTTGGTCGCCCGCTGCCGCCAGCCCGAGATGTCGGCAGTCACGGTTCCAAAAGGGCAAATTTTCGTCCTCGGCGACAATCGGCCGCAGTCGATGGACAGTCGTGTTTTCGGACCGGTTGACAAGAAGAGCGTCGTGGGTCGTGCGTTCGTCGTGATTTGGCCGATCAGCCGTTGGCGTTGGCTCTAGCGCTGCATCACATCGGCCAGCCGATCAGGCCAATCGCTGTACACCGCATCGACGCCCATTCGCCGAACTTCCTCCAATTGTCGTTCATGCTGGCAATCCCACGCGAAGCACTTGATCTCGAACCGTCGAAAAAGCGCGACGAGTCCGCCGCTCCAATCCGGATAAGGCATGTTCACGACATCGATACCGCTATCACGCAAGAGCGCTGCGTGGCGTTCCGGACCGGATTTCATCGCGGCGAGGCGCGTGGAGTGAACGAGATGCGCACCGGTTGCAAGCTCGACATTCGCCCGAAGGACGTCGAGATCGGTGTGACAGAGATACAAAGCGCCCAAAACTCTGCCCACCGCTGTGGAATAAACGTCGATGACCGACCGGAATGCTGCGCCGTCCTTGATGTCCAACGAAAGCGGAACGTCAGTGGCGGTGGAGGAAAGCAACTCGCCGAGCGATGGGATGTGACGGGGGAGTTCGCTCCGGCAGAGACTGGCGATCTTCAGTTTTCGCAGGCCTCGTCGAACCACGCCGTCGTGGTCGAGAACGGGCACCCCGTCTGCGGTGAGCCACACATCGCTCTCGAGACCGTTGGCGCCCAATCGCAGTGCCAGGGCGAAGGCTTCGAGCGTGTTCTCGGGCGCGTACGCCTTGGCGCCTCGGTGCGCAAACCCGATCATCACATCCAATCTAGTGATGTCTCGCCTCGAGACCCTTCGTAGACTTCAGGAGTGTTCAATCTCACGGGTGGCGAAATCTTCATTTTGCTCCTGATCGGACTCGTGGTTCTCGGCCCCGAAAAGTTGCCCGATGCCCTCCGCAAGGCCGGTCAGATGTACAGCGAAGTTCGCCGCTTTGCGGGTGGCCTCCAAAAGGACATCGCTGCACCGTTCACCGAACCACTCGATGAGTTGCGAAAGACCGCAACCGAGGCGCGCAAGCTTTTCGCTGACGGTCCAGAAACCGGTGGCTCAACCGGCCCGACCGAATCGGAACCTCGATTCATTCCGTATGAGGCCGAAGAACCTCCCGAATCACAGCAGCCCACGGAATTCGAATCCACAAACGAGGCCGAAGGCGATGTTTCGTAGAAAGCCAAGGAAAGTCCGTCGCCCCGACGACCAGGCCAGCCTCGTCGAGCACCTGTCGGAATTGCGCTTTCGCATCGTCCGAGCGTTGTTGGCAGTTGCCGTGGGAATGCTCGTCGTCCTCTTGCAGTACGACCCACTCTTGAGGTTTCTGACCCATCCGTATCGCGCGCTGTGCAAGGAGAAGCCGACACTCAAGTGCGACGGCACTCTGTATGGCCTCGGGCCGATCGATGGTTTCAGCGCACGCATGAAAATTGCCGTTTATGGCGGCGTCATCTTGGCGCTACCCGTGATCGTTTGGCAGGTCTGGCGTTTCGTGGCTCCCGCCTTGCACAGGAACGAACGACGCTACGCCGTCGGCTTCATCGTTTCTACTCTCGGCCTGTTCGCTCTCGGCGCTTACATCGCCTATTGGACACTCGGGCGGTCACTCGAATTCCTCATCAGCTGGTCAGGCTCGAACGTCGAGCAGACGTACCAAATCACAAAGTACGTCAACCTCGTCTTCTTCATGGTTCTCGCATTCGGTGTCGGATTCCTTTTCCCCGTGGTGATCGTTTTCCTGCAGCTGACGGATGTCATCAAACCGGCACAACTCGTCAAACAGTGGCGTTGGGCCGTGATGATCATTTTCGTAACGGCTGCGGTCATGACGCCCGACGGATCCCCGGTCTCGCTTTTCGCCCTTTCCCTGCCGATGTGTTTGTTCTATGCGATCTCGGTTGCAATTGGTTACCTGATTGCTTGGCGACGACGGAAACGCGCCGCAGCGCTGGCTCGATGACCTTCGCCCCCGACCCCTTCCAAAGAGAGGCGTGCGCGGCGCTCGACGAGGGCGCGTCCGTGCTTGTCGCAGCGCCGACCGGATCGGGCAAGACCTTCATCGCAGAGCACGCGATTCGTCGCGCCCTGGCCGAGGGGAAGCGGGCCTTCTACACGGCGCCGATCAAGGCCTTGTCGAATCAAAAATTTCGGGATTTCCAGGAACTCTTTGGGTCCACCACCGTCGGCCTACTGACCGGTGACACGAGCATCAACTCCGAAGCCCCTTTGCTGGTCATGACCACGGAAGTCCTACGCAACATGATTTATGCCCGCTCGGACGCCCTCGAGTCCCTCGCGTATGTCGTGCTCGACGAGGTCCACTTTCTCCAGGATGAATACCGCGGCCCGGTGTGGGAAGAAGTCATCATTCACCTACCGATGGAAGTGACGCTGGTTTGCCTCTCGGCAACCGTTTCCAACGCCGACGAGGTTGCATCGTGGCTCACCACCGTGCGTGGCGACACACGGGCCATTGTCGAAGGAACACGGCCGGTCGCCCTCGAGCATCATCACGCTTTATACGACAAGGCCATCGGCCAGACCCGCGTGATGCCGACCCTCGAAGGCCAACGCGTGAATGCAAAACTCAAGAAAATCCTGGCCGACGATCAGGGCAAGCGTGGCCCATCGTCGAGGGGTCACGGGCGCAAGAGCGGCCGGATCGGACCGGCCTCACGGGTCGAAGTCGTTGAAGAACTTCAACGCTTGGACATGCTGCCGGCCATCTATTTCATCTTCAGCCGGAATCAATGCGATGAGGCCGCGAAGGAATGTCGACGAAATGCTTTGTCATTCGTCTCAGCGAATGAAATTCGTCGCATCAGGCAACTTGCAGACCGACATGCCGAACGACTTGATGCCGAAGAGAGACGCGCACTTGATTTTGACGGTTTCGTAGAATTGATGGCAGCCGGCGTCGCCCCACACCATGCCGGCCTCGTACCCGCGTTCAAGGAAATGGTCGAAGAGGCTTTTTCCGAAGGTCTACTCAAGGTCGTTTTCGCCACCGAGACGCTTGCGGTCGGAATCAATATGCCGGCACGCACGGTTGTCATCGACAAACTCACCAGATTCACGGGCGAGCGTCATGTTCCTTTGAAGACTTCCGACTTCACACAGCTGACCGGTCGCGCCGGACGGCGTGGCATCGACAACATCGGCCATGCCGTCACGTTGTGGAGCCCTTTCGTTTCGATCGATGAAGTGGTCCGCTTCACCACGAATCGAACCTTCAACCTCACCTCTGCGTTTCGGCCGACCTACAACATGACCGTCAACCTCGTACGAACGCATTCCGAGCGCGAAGTTCGGCACCTCCTCAATCTTTCGTTTGCGCAGTTCCAGGCGAACTCGAATGTCGTGGCGATCCAAGCCCGGCTCGAGCGACGGCGTGAAGCTTTGGCCCTCGCCATGGCGCGAGCGGAAAGTTCTTACGGAGACATCTGGGAATACCGGGGCCTCACCGGACATGGCGTCGATCCACATGTCCGATCAAAAGCCGATCGCTCGCTCTGGGAAGACCTGAAACCGGGAGACGTTCTCTCCGGCCTGGTCGATGGCAGGGAAGAGCGATTCGTGGTTGTGGCAACGGCGGCCCGCAAGCGCGGGCTCAAGCTGACAGTGCTTGACGTGCGCCAAGGCGTACGAGGCATGTTGATCGACGACTTCGACACCACACCCCAGTTGATCGGCCATATCGATATTGACCCTGATTTCTCGATTTGGAATCCCGGCGACTTGCGCCGCGGTAGCCAACTTCTGCAGCATCACCACGGACGTCGAACAAACCAGGTCGAACCTGGTGCCGATTCGGCCATCACGAACGATCCTCATCTGCGCGAGAAGATGCGTCATGCCGACAACGCGGACCGCATCCGACGAGACATCAAGCGGATCGAAGACACGCTGGCCGGCGAGGCCCGATCCGTGGCTGCCGTTTTCGATCGGGTTCTCGCTCTGCTTCGTCAACGCGGATTCGTCGATGGTTGGTCACTGACTCCGAGCGGAGCCCTTCTTGCGGGAATCTTCCACGAGTGCGACATGTTGGTCGCCGAAGCCATCGCAGGCGGGATTTTCAGCGATCTCTCGGTGTCGGATCTTGCCGCAGTCGTCTCCGCCGTCGTCTACGAGCGTCGTGCGAGCGACGACGAAGACCACCCGAATCCGAACCGTACGGTCGATGCGGCGATCGAACGACTCGAAGATCTCAGTCTGAGAATCCGCGTCGCCGAAGAGGCGAGTGGCTTGCCGACTCATCGCTTTCCCGACAATGCCTTTTCCCGAGCCGCATCCGTATGGGCGAATGGCGGCAGTTTGGCGAAAGTGCTCGAAGTCTTGCCCGACATGGGCGCCGGCGACTTCGTTCGTTACGTTCGCCAGATCGTCGATCTACTGCGCCAAATCGAGCGCGCTTCGTCCGAAACTTCACTGCGCCGAACCGCGCAAAAGGCCGCCGATGCCATGTATCGAGGCCTCGTCATCGGCACCGAGGCGCGAACATCGTGACGATCGAGAAGGGCCAAGAGTGGGGAAGGGTCGTGAGCGAACGGACAGCCGGGGTTCCCTGCGTCGGAGACCTTGCTGCAGAAGTCGGCATCGATGAGACCAACGACGAACCCATCAATCCGCCGCAATCGTGGCGTGAATTGCCGCTTGATGTTCTCGAGGTTACGTTGACGACTCGTGGCGGCGCCGAAACGTGCGTTGACACTCACCTCGGCGTGATCGCGGGCCGCAAATACCTGGGAAATTTCCTCCTCGCGTCGTCGCTCTCGTTCGTTTCCGGACGAAGGATCTTCACGCGAGCACATCCGAATGACGGCAAACTCGATTGGCTGATGATTCCGTCCTCGATGCCAACGCGGCAACGCCTCGCATTCTTTCGTCGCACCCGGCTCGGCGACCATCTGCCGCATCCCGCGGTGAGTTCGGGTTCGGCCGTGACGTTCTCTCACGAGTTCGCGCGGCCCGTCCGCGTTCGCGTCAACGAGCGGTCGATCAGCGGTGTCACAAAGATCAATGTCCGAGTCCGCCCGGACGGTACGCACACGTACATTCCCGCTTTGTAGAGTCCTCTCATGGCAGCCGACCACGACGGACGAGAATTCGATGCTTCCGGGCGCGACGATCTGAAGCGTCATGTCTGTGCCGCGATCGACGCACTGAACGACACGTTGATCGATGTAAGCCGCGATATTCACGCCCATCCCGAGTTGAACTACGAAGAATTTCACGCGCACGACCTGTTGACCGATGCGTTGTCGGGGCATTTTTCGGGGTCCGAGTCGACACTCACACGCAGCGCATTCGGAGTCGACACCGCATTCCACGCATCGACGAAATCATCAGAGGGCGCACCCCGAGTGGGTGTCATTCTTGAATACGACGCTCTGCCTGAAATCGGCCATGCCTGCGGACACAACGTGATTGCCGCTGCCGGACTCGGAGCAGCGATTGCCTTGCAATCGATCGCCGGCGAGGTCGGCGGCATCCTCGAGGTTTACGGCACTCCCGCCGAAGAGGGTGGCGGAGGAAAGATCGCCATGGCTCGTAATGGGGCGTTCCGCGGCCTCGATGCGGCGATGATGGTTCACCCCGCGGATTGCGACCTGACGTCGATGCGCGCCATCGCGATCCACGAATGTTGCGCGAAGTTCCATGGACGCGAAGCCCATGCGGCAGCCGCCCCCCACAAGGGGATCAACGCGCTCGATGGGGCCGTTCTTGCCTACAACTCGATAGCCGCACTACGTCAACACATCCGCCCCACCGAGCGAATCCACGGAATTTTCACGCACGGCGGCGACAAGGCGAACATCGTGCCGAAGTTCGCGTCGATGAACTGGTACGTGCGTTCCGACACGCTCGAATCGCTGAAACCGCTCAAGGCGCGAGTTGAAGCCTGCTTCCGAGGGGCCGCCGAAGCCACGGGATGTTCCGTTGATTTGGAGTGGGAAGACCATGCCTACGCCGATGTCCGTGACTCCGCAGCGATTCTCACTGCGTACGTCACCAACGGTCGCATCATCGGGCGCGAATTCAGCGTTCCGGCTGCCGACAACATGGTTGTCGGCTCGACCGACATGGGCAACGTCAGCTACCTCGTGCCGTCCATACATCCGATGATCAAGGTTGCCCCATCCGGCACGCCGATCCATACGGCTCGATTCGCCGACTTTGCCGGCGACGTCGAAGGGGACCGAGCGGTCATCGATGGGGCAAAGACCCTCGCCATGACCGCCATCGATTTGTGGACCAACCCTGAACTCCGCGACGCGGTTCGCAGCGAGTTTTCCCGCATCGGCGGCATTCCCGAAGGCGCTCTCTAGCCCGCCGTCCTCGACAATCCCTCGGCGCGACCTGCCCGACTCCTAGCATGGGCGACCGTGACGGTGTACGTGCCCGAGGAATTCACCCCTGCCGAGGCCGACATCCTTCGTCGGTACTTCACGAATCTCGACTCTCCGGTCTTCGCACTCGTGAACCTTCCCGAAGTCGTGAAAGGCGCACTGTTCGCCCGATACAGCCGGAGCGCAAAGAGCCTCCGTCGCCTCTTCCTCGATGAGTTCGTCGGGGAACTCGACATTCGAGGCGATCAAACATTTGACGCAACCGTTGGCGTCGCACGGGCCGAAGATCTGTACGAGAAGGTCTTCGTTGAATACGGTGACGACTCTGTTGCCCAGTTGGGCGGCGTTCACCTCGCATGCGAACAAGCCTCGAATCTCTTGACGAAGGTCCTCGAATGGGGCCGTCTGATGAGCTATCTCGAACAGAGCACCCGGTACATCTCGTACGACATACGCCTCGGCGGCAGGTACCGCTTCTACCGCGACCCCGACGTGCTCTCGGGTCGCTTTGGAACGCGATACGTCGGCGACATGGACCGCATGTTCGATTCGTACAGCACCCTGGTTGACGACCTCACGAACCATGTACGTGCGGTCGTGCCGCAAGGTCCGAAAGACAGCGACTTCGTCTATCGCCAGGCCACCAGAGCCAAAGCCCTCGATGCCGTCCGTGGAGTTCTTCCGGCTGCGGCGTTGTCGAACGTCGGCATTTACGGCAGCGGCCAAGCGTTCGAAGCCCTGCTCTTGCGGATGCGATCAAGTGCGCTGCCAGAAGCCCGGCTGTACGCCGACCTGATGCTCCAAGAGCTGCGGAAGGTCATCCCCAGCTTCCTTCGTCGTGTCGACCAACCCGACAGGGGAGGCCGCTGGTCGCAATACCTCATCGATACCGCAACCGAGACCGACCTTGCCGTTCACTCGTTGTTCGATGGCAGCATCCCTGACCGCGAATCGGAAGAATCGGTGAAGCTCATCGACTTCGATCCCGATGGTGAAGACAAACTGATCGCGGCAATTTGCTATTCGCACACGAACCTCTCCGAAGGCCAGATCATGCGTCGCGTGGCGACGATGTCCCTCGACGAGAAGACTTCGCTCATTCGGGCGTACGTCGGCGAGCGCTCGAATCGTCGTCACCGCCCCGGACGCGCCTTCGAACGCACCGACTACAGATTCGATGTGCTGTCGGACTACGGGGCCTTCCGCGACCTTCAGCGTCATCGCATGCTCACGATTGAATGGCAGCCCCTCACCCCGAACCACGGCTACGTACGCCCGGAAATCGTTGACGAAGCAGGCAAAGCCGGCGACTTCGATGAGGTCATGGAACGTAGCGCAGCCTTGTACGACGCTTTGTTGCCCGAATATCCGGCCCAGGCGCCCTACGCGGTCAGCATGGCCTATCGAATTCGTTATTCGATGCAGTTCAACGCCCGTGAGGCGATGCACATGCTCGAATTGAGATCGAGCCCGCAGGGACATCCCGCGTACCGACGAGTCGCTCTCGACATGCACCGTTTGATACGTGATCAGGCAGGCCACAAAGCCGTCGCAGCCGCGATGACCCACATGACCACCGAGGCGCCGGAGCTTGAACGCCTGGAATCCGAACGCAGGGCCGAGGCTCGACGTTCGGGACGCCCTGACTAGCCGAGCACGACATTTGTCACTACGAACCCCCGATTTGCATCAGGGGAGGGTCGAACACCTATGGTGCGCGCCTGAGAGGTCGGGATATGCCTAATATCCCCGCGCACGTTCACGTCAACATCCGTACAAAGTCCGGCATCCGCGAGGATCACCGGGCTGGGTGAGAAGAAAGGTTTCCGGTCATGGCAAGCAAGAAGGGCAAGCCTGACAAAGCGGCCAAGCCGGCTGGCAAAACTCCTGCGGCCAAGAAGTCGAAAAGCGTCGAAGAGGAAATGGATCCGATCGACGCCGGTGAAGAAATCGTCGACGATGAGATCGCAGAAGAAGAAGTCGACATCGATCCCGAGCTCGATCCCGAGGATCTTGAAGATGATCTCGAAGAGGACGAATTTGCCGAATCCGACGATGAAGGATTCACCGAGGCCGACGACTTCGAGGACGAAGCCGAGGAAGAGGCTGTTCCGGTCGCACGTCGCGGTGCCGACGACGAAGACGACGACGACCTCACGACTCCCGACGACGTCGAAGCCGACCTCGACACGATCTTGAAGGATCGTCTCGTCGCGGCAGACGATGCCCCCGATGAAGACGACGAAGAACAAGAGGTCGACGAACGTGCGACCGATGGTGACGCACTTCAGCCGCGTCGAGCAGACGAAGAAATGTGCAGCTCGTGCTTCCTGCTGGTCAGGCGCTCTGCGCCCAACTGTCCGGTCGGCGACGATGACTGCCCGATTTTTTCGAAGTGACAACAAGCTGCCGTGACGTGATCAAGTCGATCGAACGTCAGCTGCGTGCGTCGCACGCGATCGGAAAGTTCATCGTCGACGGAGTCATTGGCCGCGTCGTGTCGGTTTTCAGCCCGACGGCTTCACGAGCGACCACGACGAACGACACGTCAGCCACGGCACAGCATTCGGAATCCTCCGATCAAGCGCCGACGGGCGCAACAACCACCGGACCCGGACTTCCCATTCCCTCGACAGATTTCGCCTTGCTGACGTCGGCCGAGGTGGTTGACCTCATTTCACGTTCGAATGACGCCGAGGTTGCCGCGATCGGCTCTTATGAACGGGCCCATCGACGTCGCAGGCTGGTTCTCGAAGCCGTCGCCGCACGAGGCGCCGAATGAACGCAGTCTCCACGTCGACAGATGTCACGACCATCACGAAGGTGATCGAACGCTTCGCCGGCGAACGCATCGACGCTCGGGGGATCGACACCTACGTGTGGATCGTCGACATCCTCAGATCGGCAACCGATGCGTCGGACACGGCTCTCGCATGTGGTGAAGCGTCCGGAGTCCTCACCACCGCAAACGGTGCTGCGGTTCTCCATTCGTTAGTCGGCGAATCCGACGAGGAGCGAGGCGAGATCATTGCGTACGCCAAGAGCCTGAAGTCCAACTTGAAGCTACGCGGACTCGCGCTTCCGGGCGATCGACGAACCAAGAATCTCTTCGAAGAAGCGCGGATGCCCGCACAAGTGCTGGTGCACTAGATCGCGGGTCAGCGACCCTTCCAATTCGGCAGGCGCTTCTCGATGAAAGCGGTGAGGCCTTCTTTGGTGTCTTCCGACGCCATGACACCCGCAAATTCGGCATTGGTCATCTTCATCAAATTCTCGTCGGATTCATATGCGGATGCGAGCACGACACGACGGCTCGCCCATACAGCCAAAGGAGCGGCAGCGCAGATCTTCTCGGCCAACGAAAGCGCGGTCGACATGACTTGATCGGGGGCCACGCAGTGATTCACGAGGCCAAGTTCGTACGCGCGCTGAGCGGGGAGTGGCTCACCCGTGAGGATGATCTCCATTGCGGCGGCTTGCCCGATGGCGCGTGGCAAACGGAACAACCCGCCTGCACCCGCGATGAGGTTGCGCTTCACTTCGGCCAACCCGAACGACGATCGATTTGAAGCGACGACAAGATCGCAGGAAAGAACGATTTCGCAACCGCCGGCGGTGGCAAGACCATCAACGGCGACAATCACGGGCTTGCGACGCTCGCGGTAGACGAGGCCGGCGAAGCCGCCCTTCTTGGTGTTCAACGCCGCGGCATTGCCCGAGTTGATCGCCTTGAGGTCGGCACCCGCACAGAAAACGGGCTTCTCCTGACCGGCGGTGTTCGCCGTGAGAACAGCAACCCAGATTTCATCATCGCCTTCGATCTTGTCGATCGCGGCTTCGACTCCGGCAGCCACGTCGCCGTTGACGGCATTGCGGGCCTCGGGACGGTTCAGCGTGATGATTCCGACACGACCACGCTTTTCAAATTCGACGATCTCAGACATTTTCCACCTTCACTTCGGCGCTCTCGGTCTTTTCGGTATTCGATTCAGCTGCATCGGCCTGCACCGAACGCGGTTTCTCGCCGGCACCCGCATTCGGGCGTGCACCGCGCGCGGGACGACGTTCGCCACGCTTGTCGTTCTTGCCCTTCTCGACCGGGCGAGTGGGGCGCAACGGGCGCGGCATGGCAGCACCCGGAGCAACGACGACACCGAACTTTGCCGCGATCTTCGGAATTGCTGGTGCCAGACGAGTGACGCACGCGAGCAGCTCGGGTGCCACAACTGCAGGAATTGCTGCGGCGTCGAGTTGGCCGCGAATCGGACTGAACGCAGCGGCCTCGAGCATCGCGACCCAACGGTCGGCTGGTGCATCGACTTCGAGCGCACTTGAGGCGGCTGCCGCGAGCCGTGCCGACAATTCGGCGGGGAACCGCGCACCGGCTTTCGGTGGCTGCGACGACAACTTGAGAGCCCGCACAACGCGCCCGACGCCGATGGCGGCGTCGATATCGGAGAGCCATTCGGCGTGGTCTTTTTCTTGACGTGCCGCGAGACCAGCTTTCAGACGTGCAGCAATTTCGCGCGTCGACTCGTCGCGAGCAATTGCCGGGTCATCACCCGAGGTGACGACCGAACGAAGGTCGCGCAGATCGAGTGTGTCGAGGTCGTCGGCCGCGGCATCGGCACGATCGAGCCATTCCGCGACGCGCAATTTCGGCAACAGGTTTTCGGCCATCGTGACGAGACCGTCGGCCGGAATCACTTCCTTGCCCTCGGCCGCGAGCACCTTGTTTTGGTCGGCAACTGCCGTGCGCACGGCGGGAATTCCGCCCTGCAACACACGTTCAGCGATCGCGCGCTGTGCTTCGGGAAGACTTGCAAGCACTTCGTTGCGATGCACCCGGCCGGGCTTCAAGCGCTTTGCCTTGGGGCGCTGAGGAAGTTCGGGTGGCGGAGTGAACGGACCACGACGCTTCTTTCCATCTGCATCGACACCGCTTGCACCATCGGGACGCCCCCGACGCTTGTCGTCGCGACGCGGGCGCTCGGAACGGGGTGCCTTTGTTTCGATCACGGGTTTGAACGGCTTGTCGGACGCGAGAAGTTCGAGACGATTCGTCTTCTCGACACGTTCTTTGCCGGCGACGATTGCGACAATCGAAATTCCGTCGACGTCGAAATCGGCATCGACTTTCAAAACGTCGCCAACTTTGTTCGCGGAAGCGAGCATCGAACCATCGAGAACGCCTTTCGGTTCACGGGCTCCGGCTGCTCGCCAGGTCCACGTGCCGTCTGGACGGCTACTGGTTAGTTCGATCTCAATGCGACGCGACATAGGGACACAACGCTAACGCCTCGAACGGGTCGATTCCTCTAAGCCGAATCACTGTTCAAATGCCCTGCGGAACTAGGGTTCGTGCGTGGCGATCTATGCACTCGGAGACCAAGTACCCGACATTCACCCCACGGCTTTCGTCCACCCCGAAGCCACGATCATCGGCAGCGTCAGTGTCGGTGAGGGATCCAGCATCTGGCCCGGGGCCGTGCTGCGCGGCGACGACGGCTACATCAAGGTCGGCCGGCATACGTCAATTCAAGACGGCTCGGTGCTCCACACGACGCCGATGTACCCAACGATCGTTGGCGACGAGTGCATCGTCGGGCACATTGCCCACCTCGAAGGTTGCACCATCGAAGACAGGGCGCAAGTGTCGAATGGCGCCATCGTTCTTCACCAGGTCGTCGTACGAACCGGCTCGATCGTTGCCGCGAATGCCGTGGTGCTGAACGGCCTCGAAGTACCCACAGGGGCGCTCGCCGTCGGCGCGCCGGCCGTCATCAAAGAAGGCCGCGCAAACATGGACGTCGTGGCAATGGGCGTCAAGTCGTACGTTCACAAGACGCAGCGGTACCGCGCCGAGCTTCGTCGAATCGATTGAGCCGCCCAATGGGCTGCGATTCTCTCAATGACTGATCGACTACCGATTCTCGTCGTCGTCGTGCCGCATCTCGACGTCGAGATCGTCGCGGATCTGTTGTGGCAGGCCGGTGCTCAGGCCGTTGAAGAGGTTGACCGCGGTGATCGGCGAGAACTTCGCACCGAATTGGGTGACGATCCGATGACCAATTGGGCGAAGGCTTTGGAGCGCATGTTCGACACGGTGGATGCGCGATCCGAAGATTGGTTCGCTTCCGTCATGTTCATCGATCGCGCAGTCACCGACACATGGCGCGACTACGTCGTGCCGATCGATCTCGAATCGATCCGTGTCGTTCCTGCATGGACAACAACGACACGCGAACAGAACGACGTTCTCATTGACCCGGGAGCCGCATTCGGCATGGGCGACCATCCAACGACGCGCGCAACATTGCGGCTGGCGCTGACCCGCAGCGAACGGGGCGAAACCTGCTCGAGCGTTCTCGATCTCGGATGCGGTTCAGGCGTTCTCGGCATCGCGATGGCTCTACGAAACTCCGCGCGCATCGTTGCCATCGACATCGCTCCCGCAGCCGTTGAAGCCACGCGTTCCAACGCAGAACTGAACGGAGTAGGAGAGCGGTTCGTCATCGAGCAAGGCGACGTGTACACCGTGACAGGAACCTACGAACTTGTTCTTGCGAACATCCTTGCACCGGTTCTCCTGACTGACTGTTCGAAAATCGCCGCAAGCGTCGCCACCGGCGGTGGCGCCGTGATTCTCAGTGGATTCACGGAGTCACGACGCCATGACATCCAACACGCCTACGAGTCCCAAGGCCTGCATCTGGTCAATTCTCTCGAAGTCGACGGCTGGTTCGCCCTAGAGATGCAACGCCCGTAGCAACGGGGAAAAATCGAGAACCCCGACCTGCCGCAAATAGCGACGCGCAACTTCTTCGCGAAACTGCCTGCACAGGTCGTCGCGAAAAAAGCGTGCGCCTTCGCGTATCACGTAGTTGAGAAGGAAAAACCGATACGCGAGCGGTATGAATGCAACCTCTTCGGCCGACAACGGGTTGACTTCGTGGTAGGCGGAAAGGAACCGGACGAAACGCGGTTCGAGCATCGTGTGGGGTGAGTACGTGAAAGTCGTTCGGTCACCGGTGCTGCTGCTGACACGCGACAAGAAGTAGAAGTCGAACACTCGCGACTCCAACCGAAACCAGTCGTAGTCCCATCGACTGAAAAGTCGAAACCCTCCCGAATCGTCGGCGTTGTTGAAGACGACCGAAAAATTTCCGAGGTTCCAGTCGATGAGAACGGGAATCCGATTCCATTCGTCGTAGTGCAACTCCTCGAATTGCAAGAGCAAGCGATGGGTGTCGCGATGAAGAACACCAACGTCCTCGGGCAGGAGATCGAAGTTGCGGGTTGCGAATGGACTCTCGAGAAGATCGAGCAAATGAATGAGGTCGCCCTTGACCGAGTTCGAGGTTGGCGGCAGGGCCTTCGCCATCGGCTGACACGCCGCGTGAAATTCGGCCATCTCGCGACCCAGATTTTCGACCTGCGCGTCGGACAACACCTTCGGCAGCGACTCGGCACGAGGAACGTCCTGATAGAAAACCGCCCAGATCGAGCCGTTGTACCAGGTGTACGGACGACCATTCTTTTCGAGCACGTTTGCCAGGAAAGGCGCCCATCGCTGCGTCTCGGGGTTCGTCGAAAGGAACTTCGCACACCGGTGGAGCCGATCGTGGTCCTCGGCAAAAAGAAAATACGAGCCGTACGACGAGACCTTGCACACGACACTCGTGTGATCGTCGAGCGTCAATCGATAAACACGGTTGGTCGAAACATTCGCGGATATTTCCGCGACATCAACCACATCTCGTGAATCACCGAGACCCGACCAAGCGGCATCGACTACTTCGCGAGGATCGGACTCCACGCCAACAGTTCTAGTCGGCAATCCGACTGGACTAGCGCTGGTCAGCCGGCAGCGCGCGTGCGTACGCCAATCGGCGCGATGAGGTGGAATCCGGCCGCATGACGCTCTTCCTCGGATTCGCCGCCCCAAAAGCCGTACTCATGATTCTCTCGAGCAAACGAACGACAGGTTTCGAGCACTTTGCACTCCATACACACCGTACGAGCCATCGCCTCACGGCGAATCCGGGCTTGGGGACGTTCTGCTGCGGGAGGGAAGAAGACAGAAGTGAGACCGCGACACGCACCCTCATTCATCCACTTCTCGACGGCGAAATCACGCCGCGAATACGTTTCAACTGCCACCATCACAAGCCCCCACTGCGCGATCGCTTCTTCAACTCGGCGTACCCCTACCGACTGACCAGTCGGCTGACCATTTGGACCCGGAAAGGCAACGCCACCCCGCCAACGTAGCAGGGATCTAATTCGTTGATCAATTATTGACAAAAAGTTTTTCGGACCTCATGGGCAAAGGTTGAAACGTCGTCATCTGTGGTGTCCCAGGAGGTCATCCAACGGACACGGTGGGTGGCCGGATCCCACGGCCAGAAGAAACTCACCTCGCGCAAGGTCGTGGCGTGTGGCTCGGGGACCACGGGGTAGAGGCTGTTCACCGCGGGGGGAGTGGCCAGCCCCAGAGACCCGATGTCGCTTACCTGGTCGAACAACTTCCGTGCCGCCGCGTTCGACCGCCGCCCCAACTCAACCCACAGGCCGGAATCGAGTGCTGCGGCAAACTGCGCGGCGACGAACCGAGCCTTCGACGGCAGCTGCGTTGTTTGCTTGCGAGCCCATGGCGCGTACGCAACCGCCCGCTCGACAACCGGACTTCCGGATTGAGGGAAGTACAGAATCGCTTCGCCGAAAACGAGACCGTTCTTCGTGCCACCGAAGGTGAGGACATCGACACCGGCGTCGATGGTGAACGACCGCAGAGCATCGATGCCACCGAGCGCAGACGTTGCATTCGCGATGCGCGCACCGTCCATGTGAACGACCATGCCGAGTTCGTGAGCGCGTCGACACAACCGAGTGACCTCGTCGACGGTGTACAACGTGCCCATCTCGGTGGGCTGCGTGAGAGAAACGATGCGTGGCTGTGCGTGATGCTGGGAACCGAGCCAACCCGCAGCGGCGTCCAGATCTTCAACCCGCAACTTTCCGTCGACGCTGGCAAAGGGGAGAAGCTTCAATCCTGCGCGCTCGGGCGCGGCAGTCTCGTCGACATGGATGTGCGACCACTGAGTGCACACCACGGCGTCACCCGGCCCCGCCAAGGAACTGAGCGCCGCAACATTTCCACCCGTACCACCGAAGACGAAGAACGTACGCGTGCCCGAACCGAACAACTCGTCGAACTTCGCATAGACACGGCGGGAGATTTCGTCGTCGCCATATGCCATGGCGTGGCCGACGTTTGCGGCAGCGATGGCAGCAACAACATCAGGGTGTGCTCCGGCGAAATTGTCGCTGGCGAAAGATCGACGAGATTGCGTCATGGAAGCATTCTCACATGACGGTCCCTTTTTGACGCATAATTTCGTCATGACGAAATCACGTCCCACACCACGACAGCAGGAGTTGGAAGGCCTCGAGACCCCACGATCCGACGCCCGGTGCCGGTGGTGCCGACGCGCCGTTGCGCAGCCCACGGGACCCGGCAGACCGCGGCAATTCTGCTCACAGGCGTGCCGACAATGGGACTGGGTTGCACGCCAACGGGCGCGCGATTTGCAACTGTCGGAAGATCAGCTGGTTCTCACGCGAAGCGAACTGAACGACCTGCACGATGCGCTCTACGTGCTGGCCTGCGCGGTGCACGACGTGCGTCGAGATCTCGAGGCCGCGAAGAAGCCAACTGCCACCGAACTCGCGGACATGCTGCGGTGGATTCTTGACTGCGCCGACCCCCTGGATTCCGTTCGACTACGCCCATAATAGATCTTATGTAATATTCGTCAGGGACAATTGGTGTAAGGGTTTCCTGGGGTTCGCCACGTTCGGCACTACTCTGCGCCGATGAGCCGTAAAAGACCGCCGGCCGAGATCCTGGCGGAACTCGAATCTTTGCGCGCTCACGATGTGGACTGGCGTTCAGGACGCGCATTCAGCCTGGCGTACGTTTCGTCCGCCGAGGCGCTGGCTTTGTCCGAGGCCGCGTATCGCTTGTACGCCGGCGAGAACGCCCTGAACGTCGAGGCGTTTCCCAGCCTTCGAAAGATGCAGGGCGACGTGGTGCGTTTCGTCGGTGGCCTCCTCGAGGCGCCCGACCCGACAGCCGGTTTCTTCACCTCGGGCGGCACCGAAAGCCTTCTCCTCGTGTCCTACGCCGCCCGTCAGCGGCGGCCCGAGATCACCCGCCCGAACATCGTGCTGCCAACGTCGGCTCACGCCGCTTTCGAAAAGGCCTGCAGTTATTTCGGCATCGAAAGTCGGCGCATCGCGGTCGGCACGGATTGGCGTGCCGATGTGTCGGCGGTCGAGGCCGCAATCGACGACAACACGGTTCTGATCGTCGGCTCGGCCCCGCAGTACCCCCAGGGGGTCATCGATCCGATTGTCGAGCTCGGCGACGTGGCATTCGCCCGTCGGGTTCCGTTGCATGTCGATGCCTGCATCGGCGGGATGATCCTCCCCTTCATCGATCATCCGACGTCGTGGAATTTCTCGGTGCCGGGTGTTACGTCGATGTCAGTCGACATGCACAAGTACGGATATTCAGCGAAAGGTGCGGGGGTCATCATCTACCGCACCAAAGAACTGCGGAACTCTCAGACTTTCATCACCGACAACTGGCTCGGCGGTCTGTACGGCAGCTCGGGAATTCTCGGCACAAAGAGCGGCGGCCCAATCGCCTCGGCTTTTGCGATGATCGCGCACTTCGGTGTCGATGGCTACCGCGAGCTTGCAGTCCGCGCCCGCACCACCACCCTGGCGCTCGTCGACGCGATCAACGGCACATCTCCCCTTTTCGTCATGACGAAACCCGACTCAACGTTGCTGGCGATCGGCTCACACGATGCGGCCGTTCCGGTTCACGCGGTGGCCGACCTACTGCGCGACAAGGGATGGTTCGTCGACCGCCAGGGTCCGCCGCCTTCGATCCACATGACCATCAGCGCCGGGCATGACCTCGTTGTCGACGACTTCGTTCGCGATCTGCGGCTTGCGGTGGTCGAGTGTCAGAGACGCTCGGTACAGACCACCAGCGGCGACGCATATGGAACGATCGACTGATTCCCTCAACTAGAAATGACACCATGAGATTCGGCATCTTCCTCCCGCCCATGCACCGCACCGGGATCAACCCGACGTTGTTGTTGCATCGCGACCTCGAACTCGTCGAATGGCTCGACAAGCTCGGTTATGACGAGGCATGGATCGGCGAACATCACAGCGCCGGTTCCGAACTCATCGCCTCACCCGAAGTTTTCATCGCTGCTGCCGCGCAACGCACCTCGCGCATCAAACTTGGTACGGGAGTCAACTCACTTCCCTACCATCACCCGTTGATACTCGCCGATCGCATCGTCATGCTCGATCACCTGACACGCGGTCGCATGATGTTCGGGGCAGGGCCGGGCCAGCTCACCAGCGACGCAGCAATGCTCGGAATTCCGCCCGAACGCCAACGCCCGCGGATGGAAGAGTCATTCGACGTGATCATGCGCTTGTTCCGTGGCGAAACGGTGACCAAACACACCGATTGGTTCATCTGCGAAGAGGCCGTTCTGCAGATGAAGCCGTATTCGAACTTCTCCGTTGCCGTCGCATCCTCCATCTCGCCGTCAGGCTCGAAACTGGCAGGACGCTATGGCACAGGGCTTCTCTCGATTGCCGCCACCGAGCCGGCCGCATTCCAAGTGCTCGATTACAACTTCAACGTGTGGCAGGAAGAGGCAGCGCTGAACGGCCACGTTGCGAACCGCAGCGATTGGCGCCTCATGGGCCCCATGCACATCGCCGAAACCGAAAAGCAGGCGCGTGAAAATTGCCGCTACGGCCTGCAGTGGGTGTTCGAGTATCTGTCGCACATCATCCCCGTCGGCGATCCCAGCGACGCCCCGCCCACCGACTTCGACGACTTCGTTGATTTCGCAAATGAGTCGGGACGGATGGTCATCGGCACGCCCGACATGGCGATCGAACAATTGCAACGCCTCGACGAAAAGACCGGCGGATTCGGTGCATATCTGTTCCTCGGAGCCGACCTTGCTGATTGGCCCGCGACGAAGCGCAGCTACGAACTCTTTGCCGAATACGTGATGCCCCGCTTCCAGGGCCAACTCGAAGCCCCACAGGCCAGCTACGACAAGATCATCGCTGCCGGATCGCGGTGGGTTGATTCAACCCTCGGAGCGCAGCTCACCGCAATTGCCGCATACGAAGACGAACGGGCAAAACGAAAGTAGCGCCGGACACATCGCGGCCTCTTCGCACCGTGTAGTTTCATCTTCACAACTGAACTCTCGCTCGGGAGAGAGCCGGCTTGCCGGCCGCCGAAGGAGCAACCGCCCCGGAATCTCTCAGGCAAACGAACCGTCGAGAACCACAAGCTGGAAAGCGGAGGCTCGCCTCCCGCCGAAGGAGAAAGCGGATCCTCCGCGAAGCTCTCAGGTACAGAAGACAGCTGGGGCATCCCGACGAGGAGATGTCATGCACCTGTCACCGGCAGAATTCGGCGAAGAGAAGTTCGAGCACCGCCACATGTCGCACTCGGCGGCCGACGAAATCGCGATGCTTCAAGCCATCGGTATCGCCGATGTCGATGAACTGAACACCAAAACGGTGCCCGCTGCCATCGCCCTCACAGAAGGTCTTTCGATCGATGAGGCCCGGTCCGAACAGCGCGCACTGGCAGATCTGCGCGAATACGCAGCGAAGAACGAAGTTGGCCGTAGCGCTATTGGCATGGGCTACTTCGGAACCATCACTCCGCCAGTCATCCAACGCAACGTGCTCGAAAACCCCGGTTGGTACACGGCGTACACGCCCTATCAACCGGAAATCTCACAGGGACGGCTCGAAGCGCTGCTGAATTTCCAAACCATGGTGAGCGAGATCACCGGATTCGACCTGTCGAACGCGTCGTTGCTCGACGAAGCAACCGCAGCGGCAGAGGCCATGACGATGGCACACCGAGTGTCGAAGAACGACTCCGACGTCTTCTTCGTCGAGTCCGATGTTCTCCCCCAGACCCTCGCGGTTCTTCAAACTCGCGCCGAGCCTCTCGGCATCAGCATCCATGTCGGTTCTCTCGATGAGGTGTCCAATGTCGCCCCGTTCGGCGCTCTCGTGTCGACGCCCGGGCTTTCCGGCGGCGTCCACTCGCCCGAACGTCTTCGTCGGTTCGTCGACGACGTGCACACAACGGGTGGATTCGCCATCGCCGCAGTCGATCTGTTGGCGCACTGTCTTCTCACTCCCCCGGGCCAACTCGGTTTCGATGCTGCCGTCGGAACTTCGCAGCGCTTCGGCGTGCCCATGGGCATGGGCGGTCCACACGCCGCCTTCCTTGCAACCCGCGACACGCACGCGCGATCCCTTCCCGGCCGACTCGTCGGAGTCAGCGTCGACACGCAAGGTCGGCCTGCTCTTCGTCTCGCATTGCAGACACGCGAGCAACACATCCGTCGCGAGAAAGCCACATCGAACATCTGCACCGCTCAGGTGTTGTTGGCCAATATCGCGGGCTTCTACGCCAGTTGGCACGGTCGCGAGGGTTTGGTTCACATCGCCTCACGGGTTCACGCCTACACAACGGTTCTTGCAACGGCTCTCTCGAACGCAGGACACGAGGTCATCAACCGCAATTGGTTCGACACCTTGACCGTCGACCCGCGCGGCGATGCCGACGTGATCATTCGCATCGCCCGCAACGAGGGTTGGTTCCTGCGACACACCGAAAGCGATCGCGTTGGTATTTCGATCGACGAAACGATGACACGCGACGACATCACGACGCTCGCCGGCTTCTTCGGCTGCGCCGACCAGGTCGACGACCTTTGGGGCACACACGTCGACAGTCCGCTCGGTGAGCCGCGCAACGACAGATTCCTCGAACATCGCGCCTTCACGGCGTACCGCACCGAACACGAAATGCTGCGCTACCTCCGACGACTCGCCGACAAGGATCTGGCACTCGACCGAACCATGATCCCCCTCGGATCGTGCACCATGAAGCTCAACGCAACGTCCGAGATGTTCCCCATCACGTGGCCCGAGTTCGCCAACCTTCACCCGTTCGCCCCTGACGAGACGCACGTGGGCTCGCGAGAGATGATCGCCGAGCTCGAAGATTGGCTCTGCGAGGCAACCGGTTACGACTCGATCAGCCTCCAACCGAACGCAGGCAGCCAGGGGGAATTCGCCGGACTTCTCGCGATTCGTGGCTACCACCGTTCGCGCGGCGATCTGCAACGCGATGTGTGCCTCATACCTTCTTCAGCACACGGAACGAACGCAGCCAGTGCCGTCATGGCCGGCATGAAAGTCGTCGTCGTGAAGTGCGACGAACTCGGCAACGTTGATGTCGCCGATCTGCGCGAGCAAATCACGATTGCGGGCGATCGGCTCGCCGCGTTGATGGTCACGTATCCCTCGACGCACGGCGTGTTCGAAGAAGCCATCGTCGACATCTGCGCCATGGTGCACGATGCGGGCGGACAGGTGTACGTCGACGGCGCGAACCTCAACGCGCTGGTCGGACTCGCGAAGCCGGGAAAGTTCGGTGCCGATGTCAGCCACTTGAATCTGCACAAGACCTTCTGTATCCCCCACGGCGGTGGCGGCCCGGGCGTTGGCCCGGTGGCGGTTCGCGCGCATCTGGAACCTTTCCTTCCCGCTGCGGTCAATTTCAATCGCCCGCACGTGAAGGTTGAAGCCGCCGTCGGACCGGTCGCCGCCGCACCGTTCGGATCGGCGTGCATTCTTCCGATTCCGTGGATGTACATCGCGATGATGGGTGGTGCCGGCCTTCGACGCGCCACGCAACGTGCAATCCTCAACGCCAACTACGTCGCAACACGGTTGGCCGATGCTTTCCCGGTTCTGTACCGCGGAAACGGCGGCCTGGTTGCCCACGAGTGCATCCTCGACCTGCGCCCCTTGGCCAAGTCGACCGGCGTTTCCGTCGATGACGTAGCGAAGCGACTCATCGACCACGGCTTCCACGCACCGACGATCAGTTTCCCGG
>JBEBAF010000012.1:0-4401 GCA_041159045.1 Actinomycetota bacterium | reverse complement strand
TCATCGCATCCTGGGGCTGAAGCAGGTCCCAAGGGTTGGGCTGTTCGCCCATTAAAGCGGTACGCGAGCTGGGTTCAGAACGTCGTGAGACAGTTCGGTCCCTATCCTCCGCAGCCGAAGGAATATTGACGAAGGCTGTCCCTAGTACGAGAGGACCGGGACGGACGCAGCTCTGGTGTGCCAGTTGTCCTGCCAAGGGCACGGCTGGTTAGCCACCTGCGGAAGGGATAACCGCTGAAAGCATCTAAGCGGGAAGCCCGTTCGAAGATAAGTATTCCCATGCGGTCAACGCAGTAAGGCCCGTGGCAAGACCACCACGTTGATAGGCCGGAAGTGTAAGCGTGGCAACACGTTCAGCTGACCGGTACTAATCGGCCGAGGGCTTGGTTAGAAACACGCTCGTGCTTGCTCTGGAGTCTTTGAGGGACACCACCCCGTTTTGGGGATCCCCTTGACAACAATTTTCGGTGGCCATAGCGGTGGGGTCACACCCGTTCCCATCCCGAACACGGCAGTTAAGCCCGCCAGCGCCAATGGTACTTGGAGGTAGACCTCCTGGGAGAGTAGGACGCCGCCGAATTAATCGATTGAAAAGCCCTCCGCGCAAGCGGGGGGCTTTTCGCATTCTTGGCCTCAGCGCGACGCGAAATCCGGGTTCGGCTCTGTGGGTGTTTGCGAGTAACAGGCGGTGTCGTAGTACTCGCGCATTGCAGCCACGCGACCATCGCGCATTTCCATGATGCCGCAGATCCGCGGAGTCATCAGGTCGCGACCGTCGACATCCCAGAAGTGGTCATACCGCTCGGTGAACACGACGTCGCCGTTGCTGGCGATGTGCAAGATGTCCGCAGTAAAACGACGGGTTTCGCGAATGATCGGGATCAGGCGAGCGAATCCGCCCTCGGCATTGAACGACTCGAGGTGGTCCAAACCGTGGATCGTCGGAAGGCCTGAATTTTCGAACAGGAAGTCGGGGGTGCAGAGTTCGCGGGCGGTAGTCCGAAAGGTTCCGTCTTCCATCGATTTGAGGAGTCGAAGACAGAGCAGTTCATTCGCGTTGCGACCGATGTCGAGATTGACCATGGGCAATCTCTATCACCTCGAGAACTAGCGTTCAGAGATGTGAGTGCCCGGATGTTTGGTGAGGTTGCCGTCACGATGCTGGTAGTGATGGACCCACCCGGGAACATGCCCATCTTCCTCGCGGTGACGCGACTGCTGAGCGCCAAGGAACGCCATCGTGCGGCCTACATCGCGGTTGGTACCGCATTCTTCGTCATTGCGCTATTCGCCATTGGCGGTCGGACGATCCTTGATTATCTCAACGTGTCGGTGCCCGCTTTGCGCGGCGCAGGTGGACTGTTGCTCTTGCTCGTCGCTCTGTAGTTGCTGTACGGCCAGGGTGGAGAGGGCAAATACGGCGAAGCCACGCACGAACAGCGCACATCGATAGCAATGGTTCCTCTCGGCACGCCGCTTCTTGCCGGACCCGGCACCATAGTTGCGACAATCGTTTTCTTCAGTGAAGCGAACGGCGTGGGCGAATGGTTCAGCGTTGTTGCGGGCCTTGGTGTGGCGCTGCTCGGAACTTTGTTGGCGTTGCGTTTTGCGGGAATCCTGCAACGCATCGTCCGCCCGATGGGTGTGATTCTGCTCGCACGTGTAGCAGGCATGTTGCTCGCCGCGATTGCCGTGCAGATGGTGGCCGACTCGGTGATCGAGTTCGTTCACATCGCCCAAGCGGGCTGATCAGCCGCGTTGCTGCGGCGCCTGAGGAATCGGTCCGTATGACGCTTCGTAGCGATCCACGTTTTCGGCAATCGCTCGCGCAATTTCAAAAATGACCGAAGTGGGTACTTTGACTCGGGCGACAACCGGTGTCGGAACAACCAGTTCGCCGTTCGCGTCGTGCTCAGGCATTCCTGCCACACCGAAGTCGAGCGTGAACTCGTATGGTCCGTGCCAAATTGCAGCGACGTTCGCGTACACGCCCGCTTTCATCTCGTCGGAGATTTCCATGCGCACTTGCGCTTGCTGCGGTGTGTCGTTGTCACTCATCGCAGGGGATCGTACCTTTAGGTCGCTCATCGCCCTTAGAGTGTTCGCCTATGCCGAACGACCGCCCCCGTCAATCACGCTCGAGTAACGGGCCTCGTGGCGCCGGTCGTCCTTCTGGTCCGGCGAAAGGTCCGCGCAAGCCAGCAAGCGGTGGTCGGCCCGCCGGACGTAGTTCTGCGCCGCGTGGTGGAAGCGCGGGGCGCGCCACCGGTGGTCCTCGTAAGGAGTATGGGGATCGTCCGCCGCGTCGTGATTCTGCTGATCGTCCGTCCCGTGGTCCGCGTAAGGAGTATGGGGAGCGTTCGTCTCGTCCGCCGCGTGCGGAGGGTGATCGTCCGGCTCGTGGCCCTCGTAAGGAGTACGGGGATCGTCCCCCGCGTGGTCCGCGCAAGGAGTATGGGGATCGTCCGCCGCGTCGTGATTCTGCGGATCGTCCGTCGCGTGGTCCTCGCAAGGAATACGGAGATCGTCCGGCTCGTGGTCCGCGTAAGGAATACAACGATGGCCCGCGCAAGAGTTTCACTTCGTACGGCGATGGTCCGCGCGGCCGTCGTGATGACAGGGGGGACCGCCGTTCGGAACGCGTAGAGGAAAAGCCATCGCGGCCCATGACCGCTGCGGAACAGAAGGCTCGTGAAGTTCGTGCACGTACCGGTGGGCGTCGAACCGCCGGACATGGCGAACCAACGTCCGCACCAAAGCGCGAGAAGGTTCAGTGGGTCGACGAAGGTGCAGTGCGCGGAACTGCACGCCGTGCGACGAAGCGCGCAGCAGGCGATACGGATGCGCCGAATCGCATTGCGGGCATTCCTCGTGCCGATCGTCCGCTTCCATCGGATGTTGCGCGTGATGTTGAGCGTGGCGTCGGTGCGCGTCAGTCGAAGTCGGCATCGGAGCGTTTGCAGAAGGCGATCGACGCATTCGAGCGTGAACGATTCGCCGAAGCATCGCGACTCTTGGCTGCTCTCGGGCGGCAGTTGCCGCGCATGGCCCTCGTTCACGAACTCGCGGGCCTTTCGGCTTACCGTCAGGGCAAGTGGCGCACGGTGGTGAACGAATTGGAAGCAACGCGTGTGCTCGATCCGTCAAGGACAACCGTCTTGCCGGTGCTGGCCGACGCGTATCGCGCGCTCCATCGTTGGGCGAAGGTCCAGGACATCTGGAACGAGTTGAAAGGTGCCTCGCCTCATCCGTCGACGCTCGCCGAAGGGCGAATCGTTGCAGCCGGAGCGTTGGCCGACCAGAACAAGGTCGCCGAGGCGATCGAACTGTTCCAGTCGGTGCTCGGTGTTCCGAAGCGCATTCAGGAGTACCACCTTCGCCAGTGGTACGTAGCCGCAGATCTGAACGACCGTGTCGGCAACGTTGTCGATGCACGACGCCTGTTCGACCGCATCGCAAAGTGCGATCCGCGCTTCGCCGATGTCGACGAACGTCTCGTCCAGCTGGGCGACCCGCGCTAGTCGAACACCCTTCGTTTAGCGTTGGGTGATCGGGTAAACCCTTCTCGGCCACTTGTAGGGCCCGTCCTGTCGTTGGAGATCCAGGAGGGTTGCCATGAATGTTGCGGTTGTTTGCGGTCGCGTGCTTGCCGCACCGAATGAACGTCGACTCGGGTCGGGCGAATTCGCCACCGCGTTCGATGTCGTCACCGAAGATGAAACAGGGCGGTTTACCGTTCCGGTGAACTGGGTCACCACCGTGAAAGCGCTCGTCGTCGAAGGGGACGAGGTCGTGGTTGTTGGCAAGGTGCGCAGGCGTTTCTTCCAAACGGGTGGCTCGGTGCAGAGCCGCACCGAGGTCTTGGCTGATTCGGTTACCGCAGTTCGGCGGAAGGTGGCCGTGCGTAAAGCCATCGACTCTGCGCTGGCCGACATTCGTCGCGACCAGCGGGCTTTTTAGCCCTACTGCTGGGGTGGTCGCTAAGGTTTTCGGGTCTGAACGGAAAGGTCCGACCACGATGAATCAGGAACAGCTGAACCGTATGCGCGAGGGGAAGGGCTTCATCGCGGCGCTCGATCAAAGCGGTGGAAGCACCCCGAAGGCTCTGCGGCTCTACGGAATCGAAGAGAACGAATACTCGGGTGAAGCCCAGATGTTCGATCTCATCCACGGCATGCGTACGCGCATGATCAAGAGCCCGGCGTTCGACGGTCGTCGCGTTCTCGGTGCGATTCTCTTCGAGGGCACCATGGACCGCGAGATCGACGGCCTTGGTGCGGCTGAGTTCTTGTGGTCGAAGAAGCAGGTCATTCCGTTCCTCAAAGTCGACAAGGGTCTGGCCGACGAAGCCAACGGCGTTCAGGTCATGAAGCCAATGCCCGAGCTCGACGCGTTGCTTGC
>JBEBAF010000011.1:0-3209 GCA_041159045.1 Actinomycetota bacterium | reverse complement strand
AGTCGCGGTCAAACGAGAGCCATGAGACCTCGGCCTTGTGGTTACGGGCCGCCCGGCGTTCTGCTGGGTTAACCCAAACTCAATTGGCCGAGCGGTTGGGGGTCGATCAATCACAGGTGGCACGGGCCGAGAGTGGCCGGGTCGAACTGTCGGCCGCCAACCTTGATCGTTACTTGCGTGCTTGTCGGTTTCGGCTGGTGGCCGTGCCGACAGTGCGGGCGACTGCGGTCGAGTTGGCCGGTGAGATTCGACAAGCGCTGAAGGTGGGCGAGTCGGAGAACGCCATTCGGCTTCTGATTCAGCTGAGCGACAACTTGGTGTCAGAAGAACTCTCGTATGCAACCACGTTGGTCACAACTCCGGCAGATACCGGCGACGAACGATTCAATGCCGCGATAGCCGGCATTGCCGAATGGCGGCTATCGCAGCGGGGGCTACCAATTCCGGCGTGGATTGAAAAGACCGGTGCGCTGGCCGACAAATGGTGGGTCGATGAGTTTGGAGTCGGCGAAGCATCAATTGTGGATGCAACACCTGAACCATTGCGACGACGAAACGTGGTGATCGACCAAATCGCACTGGAGTCTGTGTGACGATCAGGTTGACACGCGACGAAATACTGAACGGACTGAATCGACTCCTCGAGTTGTGCACCGCACACGACTTGGCTGTGCGAGTGCAGGTGGTCGGCGGTGGTGCTATTGCATTGCGCTACAACATGAATCGTCAACCAACCGTTGATGTTGATTGCATCGTCTTGGGCGAAACATCGCATCGAGAACGATTCGCACAACTGATACTCGATGTTGCGAGCGAGTTCGGTTGGCCGAATGATTGGATGAATCACAAAGTGGGGATCTTCTGGCCGGAGACAAACGACAACCTTGGATGGATCACGATTCTCGTGGATGGCGCATCACAGGTCGAGATTGCCGGCCCGCGAATGCTCCTCGCCATGAAGTTGCGCGCAGGTCGACCCTTACGCGATGTTCCCGACATCGACGTGTTGCTCGACCACGCTGATGTTCACTCACTCGTTCAGGCAGAAGAAGTGTTCGATGAATACTTCCCGTATGACGCGATGCCAGCTCGCACGATGGTGTGGCTGAAGGCGAGGTTCGCGAACTAGCCGCGCTTGCGGATCTTGACGCTTTTGCCGACCGATGACTTGCAGGCGCCGGTGGCGAGGTCGAAGCGCCAACCGTGAAGGGTGCACACGAGGTCGCCATCTTCGATCACGCCGAACATGCCGAGGTCGGCCTGGCGGTGAGGGCAAAAGCGATCGACGATGTAGTCGCCCACTTGCACTTCGTCGCGAGTGATTTCGGTTGACTCGGTGGCCTTGCGGAAGGCCTCGACTTCGGTGCGGCCCATGCGTTCGGCCGAGAGTGACTTGAAGAAGTTGTAGACGTTCTCGTTGAAGTCGCCGTCGCGCCAGGCGCGGAAGCGTGCCGAGAGGAAGAGAGCATTCGACCAGTCGACGGCCTTGTTGGCGACGACGGTTTCGAGAAGTTCGCGCTGGATTTCGAAGCGGTAGCGGTAGGGCTGATTTGAGTAGCGCTGCACGTCGGAATATTCGAAGTGCAAGAGGATGCCAAGTTCGTCGGCACCGGTGGTTTGGATGAGCACGTTGCCATTGATGCCGACCGACACCGTGGGGCACATTGCCATGAGCGGGCGGAACCACTTCTGAACTTCGGCGAGGAGCGTGTCAGTGGGTGCGTGCCACGTCTTCTTGTGTTCGGCGAGCCACGGTGCCCAGTCGGCCTGGTACTTGGCGAGGTAGTCGCCGATGTTGTGCCAGATGGCGTGCAGTTCATCGTCGGCCACGGGGTGGGCGACATCGATGCTGCTGGGTGTGACGTCGATGGTGGTGCCGGGCATGTTGAGAATGGCGGGCTTGCCGACGCGGCCGAGGCGATCGATGAACTCGGGCTGATGCGGGAAGATGGTGATCTCGTTGCCAGTGATCTTGTTGAGATGGAAGAGCTCGGGGTCGAGGAAGCAGGGCGGGCCAGCGCTGGGGACGACGATGCGTGCGTCGAGTGCTTCGGCGTAGGCGATGGCGCGTGCGAACTGCGATTCGACTTTTGCATCGGCGAGGCGACGCTTTTCGTCGTCGGGCATGTCGTACACCATCGGATACCAGATGGCGCCGCTGTACTGCAGCAGGTGCACGTCGACGGCGCCGTGCTTCTTCAGTGCATCCATGTCGTGGATGCGGCAGTCGTTCTGGTTGACGGCAATCGTTTCGCCGTCGATCACCACGAGCGCCGAATCGCCGCCGGGGCCGTCGGTGATGCTGGTTTCCACGTGGATGGCAATCGACACGCCGTTGCTGAGTTGTTGGGCAATGCCGTGCTGTGTGCGCACGAACGTGCGGAAGCCGAGCTTGCCGAGCGTGCGTTCGAGTTCGCGCGTGGGGTAGTCGGGAAGAAGAACGGGTGTCGACTTGTCGACGTGCGTGGCCAGCCACGTTTCATCGAGATGATCGCCGTGGATGTGCGAGATGTAGAGGTAGTTGGGCTTTTCGAGTTTGGCGAGAAGCGCGGGGTCGAGTTGGTCGTTGCGCGGAAAGACGAACCACGAACCAAAGAAGGCGGGTTCGAACCACGGATCGCAGAGGATGGTGACACCCTTGGTGTCGAACAACATCCCGGCGTGGCCGATGGGCGTGATGCGCATGGCGAAGTGCTGTGCGGTGGCTCAGGCGACGGGCGGGTCGGTGAACTGCTGGCCGTTGCGCGACACGTGCTCGGTCCAGGCTGAACCGTTCCAGTAACGCAGCTCGAAGCGGCCCGACGGATCGGGATACCAAGCGGCGGGGGCAACGGCGTCGCCGACGCTGCTGGTGGTGCTGGCCTGCGTGGTTGCGGTTTGTATCGGGGTGCTGGCGTGCGTTGTTGCCGCGGGTGCCGGTGTCGACGCGGAGGTCACCGTGCTGGGGAACGAGGCGCTGGTGGAGGCTGCCGTAGTTGCAGTGGTGCCGGCGATGGCGGCGCGGCGCACGAATGCGGTGACCTGCGAGCCGGTGGAAACGATCTGGAGGATTTCCCAACCCTGGGCCGAGCGCTCGGTCATTTGGCGAGCGAGTTCGCCCGGGTCGGAGGAGGTGAGTGCTGCGTATTCGAGCATGGGGGCAGGCTACCTGCGCCCGTGTCAGCCGACTGCGTCGATCCGCACCAAGCTGTCGACGTTGGTGTCGCCGA
>JBEBAF010000010.1:0-5411 GCA_041159045.1 Actinomycetota bacterium | reverse complement strand
CAAACCTGCTGAACGGTTTCGAAAGGAATTCCGAGAATGTCGGCAACCTGCTGTTCCATCATCAGGTGAACCGTGGTCCATGCGGTTCCCATGCCACGCGCACGAGCGGCAAGCATGAACGACCACATGCCCGGGAGAATGTTGCCGAGCATCGACGCCGACATCATCGCCGGTGCGCCATCGAGGCGCGCGCCTTCGGTGCAAGCGATCACCAACGCCGGTGCGTCACCCATGTGTTCGCCGAGATAGTCGGCCGACGTTGCGGAACGCTTCTGCTGGGCGTTTGCGGCATCGTCACCCTTGTCGATCGAACCGATGTACACGCCGTCCATCGACTTGTACATGTCGTAGCAGGCCTTGTAAACATCGCCCACGGCCTTGCGCTTCGCGGCATCTTTCACGATGACAAAGCTCATGGTCATCATGTTGCTGCCCGACGGCGACTGCATGGCCGCAGCCACGCACTCGCGGATCACGTCGTCGGACACCGGCTTGTCGAAATCGAGCCTTTTGCGGACCGCGCGGGTCGTTGTCAACAGTTCATCGGGGTTCAAAGGTAGTAATGCCACGGGGCGATGGTAGCCCCGCCATACGTTGTGTGTGACCCCGTGCCCTGACAACATGGGGACCAATGAAATCAGCGCTGGACGACCTCATCGATCTGCTTGACCTCGAGCCAATCGAGGTCAACGTCTTTCGCGGCAAGTCACCCGACGAGAACCGCCAGCGCGTATTCGGCGGTCAAGTCGCCGGTCAGGCTCTGGTTGCTGCGGCTCGAACCGTCGATGCCGACCGCCACGTCCATTCGCTGCATGCCTACTTCCTGCGTCCGGGTGACCCGTGGGTTCCGATTCTGTACAACGTCGACCGCATCCGCGACGGTCGTAGTTTCACCACGCGTCGCGTCGTCGCAATCCAGCACGGCCAGGTGATCTTCAACCTCCAGGCCTCGTTCCACACCGTCGAAGCCGGGCCCGATCACCAAATTCCGTCGCCAGGAAATCTCGCCGACCCGGAAACGCTGCCCGACTTCAAAGAACGCATGGCGCCGTACAAGCACCTCATCGGCGAGTGGTACGACAGGCCGCGACCCATCGACCTGCGCTACGTCGATGGCGATCCGTTCTCACGCGAAGGCAATCCGACCCTCGGCCAACGCGTGTGGTTGCGTGCCGACGGAACATTGCCCGATGATCCGGTGCTTCACACGTGCATCGCCACCTACGCAAGCGACTTCACTCTTCTCGACACCACGCTTCTCCCCCACGGTCTGTCGTGGAATTCGAAGGGCGTGCAAATGGCCAGCCTCGACCATGCCATGTGGTTCCATCGCCCGTTCCGCGCCGATGAATGGATGCTCTACGACCAGTACTCCATCTCCACATCGAACGCGCGGGGTCTCGCCGGTGGCTCGATCTACACACAAGATGGTCAGCTCGCCATCACGGTCGTGCAAGAAGGCCTCACGCGCGTGAACAAGGATGCGTAACAGGCTTCTCGCCCTTGTTCTTGTACTGCCTCTGTTTCTGAACGTCGGTCACAAATCGGCCGCACAAAACGTTTCGTATCGACTCGTCAAGGTCACTTCTGTCGACAAGCCGACCGATATCGCATCGCGATCCGGTGATACCGGTCTGTACATCGCTCAACAGGACGGACGTCTCGTTCGCTTCGACTCCGTGACGCAGAAGGTGACAACTGCACTCGATCTGACCAAGTTCACGAACGCCGACGGTGAACGCGGTCTGCTCGGAGTTGTTTTTCATCCGAACGGAAAGTTCCTTTTCGTCAACTACACCGACGCGAAGGGCGACACCGTGGTCGTGCGATACGCAATGCGCACCGACCAAACCGCCAACCCCACATCACGAGTCGTGCTGTTCACCGTCGATCAACCGTATGCAAACCACAATGGCGGCGGCCTCGCATTCGGCCCGGGTGGGCTTCTCTACATCGGCACGGGTGACGGTGGTTCACGCGACGACCCACAGCGACGCGCGTTGAGCCGCAGGTCGATGCTCGGCAAAATCATCGCCGTCGATCCGCTGGCAACGAACACGAAGACCGCGAAGCCGACGATCTGGTCGATCGGTCTGCGCAACCCATGGCGCTTCGAATTCGACGAGTCACAGAACCTCTGGATCGCCGATGTCGGCCAGGACAAATGGGAAGAAGTCGACGTCGCTTGGGCAACCGAGGGCTCGGGACGCGGAGCAAACTTCGGGTGGAGCGCGTACGAGGGCAAAGTGCGCTACAACACCGACCAAACTGCAAAGAATCACCATTCGCCCGTCTACGTGTACGAACATGGATCGGCGGGATGCTCGATTTCAGGCGGCACGCGCGTGCGAACGGCATCATTGCCCGCACTGCGCGGTTGGTACGTCTTCGGCGACTACTGCAGCGGAAGAATCACCGCGTTGAAAGTGAGCGGGCAACGCACCGAGCGTGTTCGGACAATCGTCGAAAACGCCGGCAATGTCACTGCCGTCCGCAGCGCCGGAAACGATGACGTTTATGTTCTCGCCCTCGGCGGCGCCATCAGCGCCTTGCGTATGGGCTAGCGCCGTGCGAATTGCCGAAGGGGCGCCCGGCTAGCGCCGTGCGCCCATGAACATGCTGCGCAGGACTTGGTAGTTCTCGACGCAGTGACCCGCGCCAAGCACCACGGCCTCGAGTGGCATCGGCGACATGCGCACGGGAACATCGGTTTCGCGCTCGATGCGCTGCGCCAAACCACGCAGAAGTCCGCCGCCACCAACGAGATACATGCCGCGCTGGAGAAAGTCTTGGGCCATTTCGGGCGGAACTTTCGACAAGCATCGGGTCACCGACTGCACGATTTGCGACACAACTTCATCGATCGCAAAACGCACTTCCTCGGCGGTGAGGTCGATGTTCTTCGGAAGTCCGGTGACAAGGTCGCGTCCACGCACCTGAGCACCACGTTCATTCGGCATCGGTGCAGCGGTACCAATTTGAATTTTGATCTCTTCGGCGGTTCGCTCGCCGATCGCGATTCCGTGTTCGCGACGCACGTAGGTTTGGATCGCCGCGTCGATGTCGAAGCTTCCAACGCGAATCGCTTCGAGTGCAACGACACCACCAAGGCTGATGACCGCGGTTTCGCTCGTACCGCCGCCGATGTCGATGACCATGTTGCCGACGGGCTCATCGATGGGAAGTTCGGCACCGATGGCAGCAGCCATCGGCTGTTCGATCAGCTGGGCATCGGACGCCCCTGCGCGCCGCGTTGCGTCGGTGACCGCGCGACGCTCGACCTCGGTAATGGCCGAAGGCACGCAAATCACGACCTTGGGCCGAGTGAAGCGCGAAACGCCAACGCGCTGCAGCAGCAGACGGATCATGCGTTCGGTGATGTCGAAGTCGGTGATGGCACCGCCACGCAACGGCCGCACGGCGACGATGTAACCGGGCGTTCTGCCGATCATGTTCCACGCCTCGTGCCCCGTTGCCAGAACCTCGCCGGTCTTACGGTTCACGGCGATGACGGAAGGTTCGTTGAGGACGATGCCGCGACCCTTCATGTACACCAGCGTGTTGGCGGTGCCGAGGTCGATTGCAAGGTCGCGGGCCATGTGAACCCAGTGTAGGTCGCGCCTACAGGCGCGGATCGTGAATGTCGGAGTTCTTCGACTGCACGTGACGCTGAACCACACTGCGACGCGCCTCGGGTGACAGCGCATCGATGTGACGACGGAAGTTTTCGATGCCGTCGTAAATGCCGGTCTGATGTTGCTGACGGAAGAGGACGGTCGCAAGCGCCGCCCCGCACGCAAGTGCGAGTAGCGCAAAGATGATCACGGCGGTCTGTGCGGCGATCACTTCGGAACCGAACCGTTCGTCGGGATCGAGGAGATGTCGTGGCTTCCGGTTCCCCAATCGGAACCATCGGACCACTCTTCTTGCTTCCAGATCGGCACCGCCACCTTCAGCGCATCGATGCAATAGCGCGCCGCCTCGAACGCTTCGGGGCGATGGGGCGACGACACGGCAACGACAACGGACGACTCGCCCAAGCCGAGGCGACCAACCCGGTGCAGCATCGCAATGCGCACGATCGTCGGCCACTGACGACGCGCCTCGGCGACGATGTCGGCCATGCGTTGCACGGCTTTATCTTCGTAGGCCTCGTAGGTGAGGTGCGTGACGTCGGTGCGGCCTTCGGCGTGGTCGCGCACCGTGCCGGAAAAAACGACCACCGCACCACAGCTGGGATGGACTGCCCAGTCATAAATTTCGCCGACATTGAAAACGGCGTCAGTCACCGCGATTCGGGTGTCGGAACCAGCAACTGCAGTCACGGCGTGAATGGTACCGACCCGATGCCCCTTCGCTTCCCGCCCTCACTACTGTGCCTGTCCATGGCAGACGACGCGCACGACTTCACCGAAGCGCCCGCCCCGCTGCCACCCCACGAACGTCCGTGGCGGCATCCCAGCGAGGTTGCTGCCCAGGAACGGTTCCGTTCACGGCTGTCGGTTCCGAACCTCTCACCGTTCGTTGCCATGGTCGGTGGCGGCGTGGCGATAGCACTCGTCGTCGCCCTGTGCCTCTTGATTGCACCTCGAAACGCCCCACGCGAGTCAATCGCCTCTGTGCGCAACGGCGCGGTGCTCACTGCGGCAGGCCAAATCTTCTCCGCACCAATCAGCGGCGCAACCGACGATGGCCGTGCGCTCGTTCCCGTCGGTCGTCTTGCCCTCGCGTCGAGCAAACAAGCCTTCGATGATTCCCTGCTGATCACCACCAAGAGCAGCACGTCTTCGCCTTCCGCCACAACGCGAGCAACACTCACCGACGGACGACAAGTTGGACTTCGCTATGTCCGGGGTGACGACGATCTCGGACTCGCGTTGTATTCCGTCCAATCGATGCCCCTCGCATCGGGGCCGCACATCGCTCTCTCAATGACTAGCCCCGCTCCGGGAACAAACGTCTTCATCGTCGGTAACGACGTCACGCAGGCGCAGGTCGGAGTGTCGGTAACCATTGCCGGCGATGTGTTCGTTCCGTTGTCGGACATGGTGTCGACAATGGTCGGGACCGACCTCCGCTCGATCCCCGAGGGCACTCCCGTTCTCGATCGCTCGAATCGATTGATCGGACTCCTCGCACACCACGGATCCGTCGTTGGTTTCGTACCGGCAAAGGCCATCGGCGCTTTCGTCTCGCAATCAAACTGACCGCCACCCGCCTGCGAATGCCGAAGCCGCAATAGCATCACACGCATGGCAGACGATGACGACGGAAACCCGTTCGGCAACATGCCCTTCGATGGAAACCCCTTCGCGGCGATGCCGTTTCTCGGCGAAATCATGAAATCTCTCTCGTCCCAAGGGCCATTGAACTGGGACATCACACGTCAGGTGGCGCTGATGAGCGTCGGC
>JBEBAF010000009.1:0-3482 GCA_041159045.1 Actinomycetota bacterium | reverse complement strand
GTCACCAAAACCGATTCAACGTTGCGCATTGCCGTTCAGCGCAAGACCGAAAGCCACATCGAGAACCGTCATCACTACCGAACGGAATTCCAATACGGATCGTTCATTCGCACCGTCGCCCTGCCGGCCGGAACGGCCGAACAGGACATCAAAGCCGAGTACAAAGACGGAATCCTCGAAGTACGCATTCCGATGAGCACGTCGAAGGCCAAGCAGGAGCGAATTCCCATCACCCACCACGCCTAACGCTACGTTGTCGTGCTGGGGGTAGCGATGAGCAACGATTCACCGAAACTGAAGCACGACTACGGCAGGATCGACAAAGAGTACGGCATTCATCTGGCTACGCGGCCGGAGACGGAAGATGGTCCAATCTTCATGGTCAATCTCATGAAGTACCACGAAGTTGCACAATACGAAGAGGGATCCGCGACAATCTCCGGCCGCGAAGCCGACGACAAGTACAACCCGTCCTCGATCCTCAACAAGCTCGGGGCCGACATCATGCTGGCGGCCGACGTTCGCATGACCGTGCTCGGCGAAGATTGGGATCGCATCGCGATCGTCCGCTATCCCACGCGGCGTTCATTCATCGAAATGCAGAGTCGCAAGGATTTTGCCGAAAAGCACGTGCACAAGAGTGCCGGCATGATGCGAACGATCCTTCCCTGCTGCACGCCGAAGAGCGCCGACCTGAACACCAGGCAACGGCCGAACGGTGGATTGACCCTCGACCACATCGTCATGCTCGTGTCGGCCGAAGTCTTCCCCGGTGCCACGTTCAACGTCGAAGGAACGATCATCGGCGATGGTCGTGCGTGGCGAAGCGTTCACCTCATGCGCGTACGGGATGAATTCGATGCGAACGTGATCGCGGAACGTCTTCAACCACCGGGTGGTGGCTTCGTCATGACTCTGACGTCTCACCTGAACGGAATCGTCTGAAACGCACGACGCCGGACACCGCACCAACCGCGACAACCACAAGCACCGGTATTCGCAGACGAGCGGGCATCCTGTGGGCGAAAGCCAGAAGGTAAGCGTCCGGGGCGAAATAGCTCGCGATAACAGCCGTGATCAGCAGAGCGCGTCGTTCCGAGCGCCTCGTCAAGACGCGCTTTGCCAGGTGTGCGGTCGAGAGGCCGAGCGTCAACGACGAAGTCAACTCAACAAATGCGTAGGCGTAAATGTTCAGGCCGTAGTCGGCAATGAATGCGCCCGCGAAGATGACACGCAGCGCCCCGTACAGGACCGAAGCGACGACCCAGAGCCGCCCGCCGATGGCGAGGCGCGAGCGGTCCTTTGTCACTGCAACAGCGTACGGATCGACGACCACTAGGGGTACGAATGTCCTAGGGTGTTCCCGTGCCCCTCAAGTCCCCACTGTCGTCGCGTATGCGAAACACCGGTTTTGGGGTGCACACGCTGACGGCTCTCGGCGCAGTCACAGGAATTCTCGCCCTCGAAGCCGTGTACAGCGGACGCATCAGGCGAGCGCTTGTATGGCTCGTCGTCTGCCAAGTGCTCGATGGCATCGACGGCCCCATCGCCCGCAAATTCGATGTCACGGTTCATGCTCCTCACATCGATGGCCACATTCTCGACCTCGTGGTCGATTACGTCACGTGTGTCGTGGTTCCCGTCGTCCTGCTTTTGCAACTCGACCTTGCACCGCCACATCTCAATTCCGTCGTGGCCGGGGCAATTCTCGTGTCGTCTGCCCTGTGGTTCGCACGCGTCGACCAGGAAACCGACGATGCGTGGTTCCGGGGCTTTCCGGCGATGTGGAACATCGTCATCCCCTCGTTCATCATCCTCGGCACCCGGCCGGTTGCCGTGGTCATCGTCTGCGCCGCCGGTTGCGCCCTGCAGCTCAGCAACGTGGAATTTCCGCACATCGTCCGTGCCCCGGCATTGCGCAAAGCGACGGTGGCAATCACCGTTCTCTATTTCGCCACCTTCGTGTTGCTGTCAGCCAACTATCCGCATGGAAACCGCGTCTTGCGCGACATCCTGCTGATTGCCCCGCTGTATCTCGCGGCGATCGTGATGTGGCGGACGTTCTTCCCTCAGCGCGAGTTCTTCGGCAAACGCGTTGCGCCAAAGCAAGACGTCGCCTAATTCATGTAGCGGCCGCCGTTCAGGAAGAACGTCATGCCGGTGATGTATTCGCCGCCCTTGCTGGCCAGCCATACCATCCATGGCCCGCCGTGCTCTTCTGCGTCACCGAGAAATCCAAGGGGCATCTTTTCCTTCAGGCCCTCGACGAAGTCGGTGTTGTTCGCCATCCAGTTGTCCCATGCGTCGGTCTTCAGCGACGGGTTCACGGTGTTCACCGAAATCCCGTATTTGCCCCACTCTCGGGCTGCGGTTCGGGTGAGCGCACGGATTGCCTCTTTCGTGGCGTTGTAACAGGTGTTGCCAGGAAAGCCCTCGAGACCCGAGCCCGACGAGAAGTTGATGATTCGGCCTCCGTGCTGCTTCATGTACGGGAACACGGCCTGCATACCCCACAGCGTCGCCGTGGCACCCGTGCGGAAGGTGTAATCCCACTCTTCGTCGTCGGTGTCTTCAATCGGGGTGGGAATTGTCGACGCGCGAGGACTTTTCTCGGTACCGAAACCTTGGGCGTTGTTGACCAGAATGTCGACTGTGCCGAATGCCTCGACGGTCTTCGCAACCATGTTGAATATGTCGGCCTTCTTGCCAACGTCGGTGGCGACACCCAATGCCACATGGCCCTCGGCCTTGATTTCTTCCACGACCTTGTCGATGTTCGCCTGCGTGCGGCTTGCAAGAACGACTTTTGCGCCTTCGCGCGCGTACACCTTGGCGGTTGCCTTACCGATGCCGCGCCCGGCTCCGGTGACGATCGCTACTTTGCCGTCGAGTTGACCCATGACTCCCCCGGTTTCTCTGCTCGCCCCCTGCGAACAATCCCGAGACTAATCGTCGAGCAGTTCGATGGCGCCGCCGGGGCACACCTCGCGGGCCTGTCGAGCGCCCTTCACGTGGTCGTCCGACACGAGCACGTCGACGAGAACACGCGGAAGGTCGTCGTCGTCGAATGCGAACAACTCGGGATGGTTGTAAACACATTCACCCGACATGGCGCACTTTTCATGGTCGATGCGAACTCTCATCGGGTCACCGATCGAAGGTGATCCACAGTTCGCGCGGCGAACGGAATCCTCCGCTGTCGATGCTCGGCGACGTGATGCCTTCGTGATCAGCGAACTTCGGACGAGGGTTCTTCATCATCTCCATCATGCGGGTACAGGCAATCACGGCCTCTTGCCGAGCCATTGCGTAACCCATGCAGAAATGTTGGCCCACGCCAAAGCCAAGGTGGCCGGGCAATTTGTCCTTGTAACGAGCAGAACGGTTTTCGCGGCCCATGTGCATGTCGGTGCGGTGAATGTCGAAAACATCGGGGTTCGAGAACACACGCTCGTCACGATTGCCCGACCCGAGCGAGAGAA
>JBEBAF010000008.1:0-6438 GCA_041159045.1 Actinomycetota bacterium | reverse complement strand
AATACGAAGTTGCAGTTCCCCGAAGACCAAGAGTCGGGCAAGACCTACGAAGAAGGCAAGAACAAGTGCAACGGCAAAGACGCCACGCTGAAGGCGTACGTCTGGGACCAGTACGACAATGCCAACAAGAAGAAGATGCTCATCGCCGACTTCGACAACATCCGCATCAAGCAAGACGGCATGGTTGTCGTTCTCGCGTTCGTTGCCGATGACACCGAGGTTCCGTTGCCCGAGTCGGCCGTGAACCTGCCGCAACTCGGTGCGGCCGACAAGGGTGGCGTCGCGGCAACCACAACCACGGCTGCGGGCGCCACGGCTACAACCGTTGCCGGTGAAACAACCACCACGGCCGCTGGCGCAACAACCACGGCGCCCGCGGGTGCCACGACGACTTCGCTCGTCGAAGCCGCAACAACAACTGTCGCCGACGTCACCACAACGACGAAGGGGTAGCCGTCGGTGGACGCCGTCATCCTTGTCGGCGGATTCGGCACGCGCCTTCGTCCACTCACGCTGAGTGTTCCCAAGCCGTTGTTGCCGGTTGGCAACGTGCCCATCGTCGAGCGCATCATCGCCAGTCTTGAACGCGCCGGAATCACGCGCGCCGTTCTTGCGCTCGGTTTCAAACCCGAACCGTTTCTCGCGGCCTTTCCCGATGGGCGCTGCGGCGGGGTGAAGCTCGAGTACGCCGTCGAACCCGTGCCTCTCGACACGGCAGGGGCGATTGCGTTTGCTGCGCGCTACGCGGGAATTTCGTCGACGTTCGTCGTCGCAAACGGCGACATTCTCACCGGCCTCGACATTTCACGGGTGATTCGCTTCCACCGCGAGTCCGGTGCCGAAGGAACGATTCACCTCACACCGGTCGACGATCCATCGCAGTTCGGTGTCGTGGAAACCGACGCTGATGGCCGGGTTCTGCGTTTCGTCGAAAAGCCTTCGCCGGGTGAGTCAACCAGTCGCAACGTCAACGCCGGAACGTACGTGCTCGAAGCATCCGTCATCGACAGGGTGCCACTCAACGCGAAGGTGTCCATCGAAAGGGTCGTGTTCCCGGCGATGGTCGAGAACCGATCGCTGTTTGCGATTCCGACCGATGATGCGTGGGTCGACACCGGACGCCCGGAAACCTTTCTGGCTGCGAACATGTCGCTCGTCGAGGCCAGTGGTGCGTCGATCGTTCATCCCACGGCGTCGATCGATGCCGGTGCGGTGATCGAACGTTCCGTGGTCGGCGCCGGCGCGGTTGTTGGTCAGGGTGCGCGCGTATCACGATCCGTCGTGTTTGCCGGTGCGCGCATCGGCGACAACGCCATCGTCGAGTCGAGTTTGGTCATGGGTGCAATCGGTTCGACGGCCGTCGTCAACGATGTGGTCGTCGGCGAAGAAGGCTCGGTTCCAAGTGGCGCAACGGCGACGGGGGAGAAGTTTCCCGCCCCGGAGGGCGCGTAGTGCGCGCCCTCGTTTGTGGTGGCGCCGGATTCATTGGTTCGCATCTCGTTGATCGTCTGCTGGCCGACGGTCACGCCGTCGAGGTGGTCGACAATCTCAGTACCGGATCGTTCGCAAACCTGCACGCCGCACGGGCGTGGGGGGGAGAACTGAAGATTCACAATGTCGATGTCACGGCGCCTGAATTCCTCGATCTCGTCTCGTTGCGTCGACCCGATGTCATTTTTCAGATGACAGCGCTGTCACCCAGTTCTGCTCATGCCATCTCGTCGATCGGTGCTGCGGCGGAAGTAGTTGCGGCGCTCGAGGCCGCGCGTTTGTACGGCGCATCGAAAGTCGTGGTCGGGCTGCCCGCAACGTTGCTGTACGGCGAAGTGCCGGTTCGCGATATTCCGGTGAAGGAAGGTCGCTTCGCCGAGCCGGTGAACGTGCCCAATGTGATGGCACGGGCGATTCTCGATCTGCTGTCGGTGTACCGCGAGGTCCACGCAGTTGAATACACGGCACTCGCAATCTCGAATGTCTACGGCCCCCGACAAAGGGTCGAAGACGGTGTCGTTGCCTCGTTCGCGGCTTCATTGGCGGCAAACGAGCCGCCCGAGTTCTACGGGGCCGGCCGACAGACACGCGACTTCGTCTTCGTCGAAGACGTGGCAGATGCATATGCACGCGCGGCGGCGAAGGGTGATGGGCTGCTCATCAACATCGGTAGCGGGATCCAAACCAGTGTCGCTGCGTTGTGGAAGGCGATGTCGGGCGCGACGGGAATCCGCCCGACGGTTGTGAAAGCGCGCCCCGGCGACCTCACGCGGTTCGCGGTGTCACCCGTTCGAGCGCGCATCCATCTTGCGTGGGCGCCTTTCACGTCGCTCGACGAAGGTTTGGCGACTTTGGTGTCGAGCCGCGCAACGGCCGACTAACGCCACATCAACGGAACAAGTCTTCGGCGGGCGGACGCACGATCTCGTCCATGCTCGACTCGCGGAACCACGACGGGTCGGCTCCACGAACGACGCCCACCGGAACGCCGTTCGATTTGCCCATCACGAGTTCCGCAGCGCTGGCGAGTTCATCGGCAATGGCCACCTCGGTGACCTGCATCGTGCGGCCGAGTGCGTCGGGTGTGCCACGCAGATCGAGCACACCCGCGATTCCGGCGACGCCGATTGCGACATCGGTGAGACCTTTGCGCCAGGGGCGGCCGAAGGTGTCGCTGATGATCACGCCGACGCTGACACCCAACTTTGCCTTGACGATGTCGCGAATGCGTCGTGCCGAACGGTCGCTGTCGATCGGCAACAGCGCAGCCTGGCCGCGTTGAACGTTCGACAAGTCGATGCCGCTGTTGGCGCACACGAAGCCGTGCTTCGTTTCGGTGATGATGAGGTCGCCGCGCCGGCGCACGATGCGCACTGCCTCGTCTTCGACGAGTGCCTTGTGTGACAGCGGGTCGTCGGGATCGATCTCGACGAGGCGCCCTTCGGCTTTCGAGACGATTTTCTGCGTGACCACGAGGACGTCGTTGTCGAGAAGTGGTCCGTTCGGTTCGGCACTGCAGGCATCGACGATGACGTCGCCCAATTGCATGCCCGGAACGATTTCGCCGATTCCCTCGACGCCCCATGCGGTGAGTCTGTTCATGATTCCCTCATGTTGGCACGCCGACCGCGGCGAGACAGGTGCGGGTGAGGTTTGCGGCGACGTCGGGTGACTTCATGATCGTGTCGGCAACGACACACTTCATGCCGGTGGCCTCGATCGCGGGCGCAAGGTGTTCGTCGGCATTGTCGATCACCAACGTGCCGGCGATCGGTGCATACAAGCGCGCAACACCAACCGCACTTGCCTCGTGGCCCAATTCGACGAGCATGCGATCGGCGGGGCCTTTCAATGCGGCACCGGCAACGATCGGCGAAACGGCGACGACCGTGTCGCGTCGGGAAGCCAGGGCATCGTCGAAGCCTGCGAGTGCTCGCATGGGGCCGATCGAAACGATGGGGTTCGACGGCGCGATGATGATCGCGCGCGACGTGCGTAGTTCTTCGAGTCCGAGCAAGCGCGCTGCATGCGCACCTTCGAAGCGCACCGATCTCACCGCAACATCGTGACGCAGCTTCACGAAATACTCCTGGAAGGCAATTTCGCTGCCGTCGAGAAGCGTCACGATCGTCGAGACACGATCGTTGGTCATCGGCAGAACGCGAAAGCCGATCCCGAATGCACGTGTGATCTCGGTCGTCACCTCAGCCAACGTTGCACCTTCGGCGAGTCGTGTCGTGCGGTAGAAGTGCGTGGCGAGGTCGCGGTTGCCGAGGCCGAACCAGTTCTCGCCCGCTTTCGACGTTGCCGGTTTCACGGATTCGAACCGACCGAGGGCTTCCATCGTGGTCCAGGCTTCGTTCGCAAGGCCCCAACCACGCTCGGGGTCGATTGCATTCGACACCGTGTACGTCACCGTGTCGAGGTCGGGTGAAATTGCCAAACCGTGCATCACCGTGTCGTCGCCCGTGTTGACGATGGTCACCAGTTCGTCATGAGGAACGACGTTGGCCGTGCCACGTAACAGTCGCGCGGCTCCGACACCGCCGGAAATCACCGTGATCATGCGTGAATCCCGTTGCGCATCTCCCTGATCGTAGAGGCGGCACTGTTAGAGTCGACAGCCGTATGGCACGCGCACTCATCACCGGCATCACGGGCCAGGACGGCCAGCATTTGGCTGAATTCCTGCACGGCAAGGGCTACGAGGTTTTCGGTGTGGTGAAGGGGCAGAACAACCCCCGTGGCCAGCAGATTCGCGAAGAGTTCCCCTTCGTTCAGGTGTTGTCGGGCGATCTCACCGATCTGCCCAGCCTCGTGTCATGCCTCGAGGCGGCTCAGCCAACCGAGGTGTACAACCTTGGCGCAATTTCATTCGTGCATTTTTCGTGGACGCAGGCCGAACTCACGGCCAACACCACGGGCCTTGGCGTGTTGCGCATGCTCGAAGCCATCCGCATGGTGGGCGGGCAGCAGAACAACCCGATTCGGTTCTACCAAGCCTCGTCGTCGGAGATGTTCGGCAAGGTTCGCGAAGTTCCGCAAAGCGAACTCACTCCTTTCCACCCGCGTTCGCCGTACGGCTGCGCAAAGGTGTTCGGCCACGACATCACCGTGAACTACCGCGAGAGCTACGGCCTTTATGCCTGTTCCGGCATTCTTTTCAACCACGAAGGCCCTCGTCGAGGCCTCGAGTTCGTGACCCGCAAAATCTCGAATGCAGTAGCTCGCATCAAACTCGGTGTGCAAAGCGAAATCGCCCTCGGGAACCTCGATGCAAAGCGTGACTGGGGATACGCGGGCGACTACGTGAAGGCAATGTGGCTCATGTTGCAGCAGAACGAACCCGACGATTACGTCGTGGCAACCGGTGAAACCCACTCCATCGAGGAATTCCTCGATCTCGCGTTCGCCGAGGTCGGCATTTCGGATTGGCATCCTTACGTCAAGCAGGACCCGCGGTTCTTCCGTCCCGCCGAGGTTGATTTGCTCATCGGTGATCCAACGAAGGCGAAGACGAAGCTCGGCTGGAAGCCCGAAGTCGACTTTCCGGGTCTCGTGAAGATGATGGTGCAACACGACCTCGCGATCGAGTCGGCAAAACTCTCGAAGTAATCAGCCTTCGAAGGGGCGTTCCGACAACGCTTCGAAGAGCGAATCTTCATCCGGTCGGTCACCGCTTGCCATGCGCACGCGCAGTGCCGTCGCGAAAACGACAAGCGCCGCAGCCGACGACATAACGGCGCCGAGCTCGACGCGCAGGTAGAGATCGTTGCTCGACAGCCACGTCACGGCGACGAAGGTCGCCATTGCGACGGCCCATCCGAGCGTCACCCATTTGTGTCCGTGCAGTGCGATCACGGCCTGTGAAGTGCCGAGAGCAAGCATGTACAACGCACTGCCCAACGCGAGAAGCGTGAGTGTCCGGCGGTCGAGGCCACCTTCGTACACGACTTCCAGAACCTTCGGGCCGAGAATCGCAGACCCACCGACGCCGAGTACGCCAATGCCGATTACAGCCACGAGCAAACGGCGGAATGCGGCGCGGAACTCGGTGAGGTCGCCGTGCGCGGCGAGTCGCGCGAGTCGGGGAAGAAGCGCGGCCTGAATCGCCTGGAAGAGGAAGAGCGGTACGCGCGCGAGAATGACGCCGTTGCCGAATCGCGTGACCATTTCGGCCTGCGATGAATTCGCGAGGATGTCGACTCCGATAGGTGCCGCGTTGACGAGAGCTGCCGCGAGAACCGAGCCACCGAGCAGCCAGCCGAGGTTCGGTGTGATTTCCGACCACGACGCCGGCGGGCCGTCGTCGGTGCGCAACGCGCCACGCGACCACACGATTGCCACACCGAGAAGCGGTGCGACCGCCACGACCATCGCGTATGCGCCGACCACTTTGACGCCGACCAACCACAGCACGATGCAACCGATGATGCGCGTGGCACCATCCATTCCCATCACGATTCCGTAATCGGTGAAGCGCCCCGAGCCCGAGCAGATTCCACGGGCAAGGTGGGTTGGCGCATACGCAGCGAATGCGACGAGGAGTGCGACGGTGACGACCCAGTAATGCTCGAAGAAATCCTTCGTCAGCCACGGGCTGCCCGCGAGCACCAAGGTGCTGACTACTGCGGCGAAAATCGCCGCGAGCGGGACGACCTTGCGGATGACGGGTCGGCCGCCCTGCCCAAGGGCACGACGGTGGGCGAGTGCGCGGCCGACTTCCTGTTCGATCGGCATGAAGAAACCGGGTGCAAGAGCGAAGGTCGCGAACCACAGGGCGACGATCGGCTTGAAATCCTCTTGACCAAGAGCCTGCTGGCCGACCTTGAAGAATGCGTAACTGGCGATGCCGGCAACGAGCAATCCGGCGCCCACCGGAAGGGTGCCTTCGGGGACGGCGGCTTTGATCGCGTCGAGGCGACGGGGGTCATTGTTCACGCGCAT
>JBEBAF010000007.1:0-8815 GCA_041159045.1 Actinomycetota bacterium | reverse complement strand
TCAATGCAGCGACAAACGTGACCGATGACCTTCGATTACCGATCGGTAGTTCTTCACTCTCATCGTGGAGCTGTTTCACCCTTTTGGGATAATTCCCCCGCCCGATTTGGGCCAAATACCGATTCCACTCCAATTCATCACTACAGAAAGGCCCATGTGTCCCAGAAACCACGCTGGTTTGCAAGCACTGACCTCGACACCGCATTTGCGGTTGCCCGTGCGTGTCATTCGAACAAGGCGCGCAAAACCGACCCCACCCCGTACATCTCACACCTCATGGGTGTGTCGGCGCTGGTGGTTGAACACGGTGGATCCGAGGTTCAGGCGGCAGCAGCGCTTCTCCACGACACCATCGAAGACACCTCAATGACCTACGGACACCTCGTGATACTGGTGGGCAAGCCGGTTGCCGACATCGTTCTTGCCTGCACCGACTCCACCGAACGCAAGCGTGATGATCAGATGACGCCGGAAGAACGCGTGGCCGACTGGCGCAACCGCAAAGCCCTGTATCTCGAGAAGTTGGCCGGCAAGCCCGACAGCGACCCATCCCTTCTCGTCGTCCTTGCCGATAAGGTGCACAACGGCGAACAAACGGCGCGCGACATCGAACGTCACCGTGCCGATGGCCGCGACCTCGGCGAGTTCTGGTCGATGTTCAACGCACCACGCGACATGCAGCACTGGTGGTACGGCGAGTTGCTGGCGAACTTGTCGACAAAAACCTGGTCGCCCGAGCAACTTCCTCTGCTCAACCGCTTCCGTCGCGCGGTGGAAACCATTCAGTCCGCGTAAGCGCGAACCGCTTCACACCTATTTGGTCAGATCCAATTTGCAGGTGTCGTCGATGTAACTCTGGAAGGCGGCACCCGCCTTCAGATATTTCTTCCCGGTGAAGCGTTCGTCCTGGGCGAATTGCGGATCTTTCGAGGCGATGAGCATCGAGAACTCGAACTTCTCCATGTAGTCATATGCGGCCATAGCCGATTCCCATGCAATCTGGGCGTCGGCCTTGATTTCTGCCGGGGCCAAGTCGCGCATCTGGGTTTGCAATTCCTTGTAACGCAGCCAGAACGCCTTCGTATTCATTGGCGACGATTCGACATCCTTGTTCGTGTCATTCTCGAGTGCATTCAGGACTTTGTTCGCATAAATCTTGGCGACGTCGCAGAAGGTCGGCGGCTTGGTCGTCGTCGAGGCCACGACCGATGACGTCGTCGAAGACGCTGCAGTGGTGTCGCTGCCCTGGTCCGCACAGCCGGCTGCCACTGCGAATGCGGCGACTGCGAGGGCAATGCGTGCTCGACGACGGAACTTCACGCCCGCAGATTAGTTCTGCGCTACTTCTTGTACAGGTTCGCGACGGCGAGGGCGATGCCGGCGCCTGTTGCCATGAACCAGATCTTCATGTTGAGGAACTTCTTGTCGATTCTCGTCAGCATGAGTTCGAATCTGCGGTCCATGTCGTCGCGAAGTTCGCGAAGATCATCCTTCGTGACGAGCGAAGCGGTTCCTTCGAAATTCAACGAATTCATCATCACCTCGGCACTTTCTTGTCCTATGACTGGTTCAAGTCTCGAATAGAGCCTAGATCGCTGCGCTACATCAATTGCCATGTTTCTCCCTTCGGGCTTCCGACGGGAATGTGTGCGTTGACTAGTTCTCGAAGAACTTGCGCAGATCCTTCAGGCGAGGATCGTTCGAGAACACCTCGATCGGAGGCTGGGTCTCGAGGCGTAGACCGCGCTGAATGATGCGGCACGTCGTGTGCTGGTTGTACTCGGCGAGAGTGACTGCCCAACCGTCGCGACCGGCGCGTGCGGTGCGGCCTGAACGGTGGAGGTACGCCTTCACGTCGATGGGCGGTTCGTAGTGGACGACAAGCGACACGTCGTCGATGTCGATTCCGCGTGCGGCAACGTCGGTGGCAACGAGAACGTTGATCTGGTTCTCTTCGAAACGCTTGAGTGCCTTTTCGCGAGCGGCCTGCGCGAGGTCGCCGTGAATTGCGGCTGCCTTGACCTTGAGATCAACGAGAGCGTTGGCGACGCGGTCGCACTGACGCTTGGTGTCGCAGAAGACAACCGTTTGACCGGCGGCTGCGGCCATGGATGCGATGACCTTGTCTTTGTCGAGTCGGTGAATCGCGAGAAAGAGGTGGCGCATCGTGCCAACGGTTTCGGTGGCCGAGTCGACGGACACTTCGACGGGGTTCTTGAGGTAACGGCTGACAAGGTGGCCGACCTGGCCGTCGAGGGTGGCCGAGAACAACATGGTCTGGTGTTCGCCCGTGATGTGTCGCAGGATCCATTCGACCTGAGGCGTGAAGCCCTCGTCGGCCATGCGATCGGCTTCGTCGAGCGTGATGACGCTGATCTTGTCGAGCGCCACTTCATCGGCCTTGATGAGGTCGATGAGGCGCAGCGGCGTTGCCACCACGAGGTCGACACCCTTTTCGAGTTCGTCGATCTGTTTGTCGCGCGAAGCACCGCCGTAGACGGCGAGGACCTTCATGCCGGAGTGCTTGGCGATCGGCGCGAGAACCTCGGCCACCTGCAGAGCGAGCTCGCGCGTGGGCACGAGAACGAGTCCGTGCGGCAGGCGCGGAGCGGCGTTCTTGTCGATGCGGGCGAGCGTGGGGATTCCGAAGGCGAGGGTCTTGCCACTGCCGGTGCGGGCGCGGCCACAGACGTCGTGGCCCTTCAGCGCAACCGGGATGGCCTCGGTTTGGATGGCGAACGGTGCCGAGAACCCCGCTGCTGCGAGTCCGGCGTCGATGTCGGCGGGTACGCCGATCTCGGCGAACGCCGTGGGGGTTTGGCTTGATGACACTTCGTTGAAGGCTAACGGTGTCGGGTGGGGAAATACTGACTGACGGTTCAGTTAGTAGACGTTCCTCGGCGCTTGTCGTTATGGTTCATCCGCTTGATCTGCACCGCACGTGTGCACCGCTAGGGAGAGCGCCACGTATCCGCCCCTTCTTCACCGCGTGTGATGGGAACAAGGAGGTAATCCGTGTCCGTCCATAACGGCACCACCCACGAGAACTCGACCCATGTCGACTTCACATTGTCCGGCTTCGACACCGTTTCGGTTGGCAAAGGCATCGCATACGACTGGCTGAGTCTGGCGGTTGCTTCCTCTTCCGATTTCGATGCCGAGCTTGCGGCGCTGATCGCATTCGAAGGTGCAAATTGACGCGCCCGCAGCGTGTGCTGTTCCTCGGTTGCGGATCCGTCACGCAGGCGGCATTGCCGCTGCTGATTCGCGACGTCAAGCTTGATCCGAAGTCGATCACGATCATCGATTTCGTCGACAACCGCCACCGCGTGGCCGATTCGTTGTCGGCGGGTGTGACCTACAAGCAAATGCAGATCACACCCGAAAACCTCGCGCAGGTTCTCGGTGATCACGTGTCGGCCGGCGACATGCTGCTCGACCTCGCGTGGAACATCGATGCGCCGACCATAATCGGTTGGTGCCACGACCACGGCGTTCGGTACCTGAACACTTCGGTCGAGCTTTGGGACCCGTACGAAGACTTGGCGTCGACGCCGCCGCTCGAGCGCACGCTGTATGTGCGTCACCAATCGCTTGCCGCGATGGTGCGTGGTTGGGGTGGCAATTCGGGCCCGACGGCAGTCGTCGAACACGGAGCCAACCCCGGACTCGTGTCGCACTTCGTGAAGCAGGCATTGGTCGAGATCGCGACGAAGTTGCTGACCGACGGTCGCGCCGGTGCGTTGAAGACGCGCATCGAAACCGCGTTGGCCGAGCAGCAGTTCAACCACCTCTCGATGCTCACGGGCACGAAGGTGATTCACATCGCCGAACGCGACACACAGACGAGCCTCGTTCCGAAGGCACCGAATGAGTTCGTGAACACTTGGAGCGTCGAGGGCTTCTACGAAGAAGGCATCGCACCGGCCGAAATGGGCTGGGGCACGCACGAGAAGAAGTTGCCGCGCAACGGTCATCAGCACACGAAGAACGGACCGCGCAACCAGATCTGTATCGCCAAGCCCGGCATGGAAGTTCTCGTGCGTAGTCACGTTCCTTCATCCGAGATTCACGGCATGGTGATTCGTCACGGCGAGGCGTACACGATGTGCGAACACTTGTCGGTGTACGACGACAAGTGCGAAGCGATCTACCGCCCGACGGTGCACTACGCCTACTGCCCCACCGACGCCGCAATCATGAGCGTGCAGGAATTGCGCTGGCGCAACTGGGAAATGCAGCCCAACCAACGCATCCTCAACGACGAGATCAACCACGGAAAAGACGAACTCGGTGTGTTGCTGATGGGACACCCGTACAAGTCGTGGTGGTTCGGTTCGTGCCTGTCGATCGAAGAAGCGCGCGCGATCCTTCCGCACCAAAGCGCAACGACGCTGCAGGTTGCCTGCTCGGTCGTTTCCGCGGTGCAGTGGATGTTCGACGAACCCGAGCGTGGCCTCTGCGTTCCCGACGACCTGCCCTACGACCGGATCCTGAAGATGGCGACGCCGTACCTGGGCACGATGTTCTCGGGCGCCATCGACTGGGACCCGCTGTCGACGCGCAAGCCGCTGTTCCCGCATGTCAGCGACGAAGGTGCCGAACTCGACCACAGCGACCCGTGGCAGTTCTGCAACTTCCTCGTATAGGTTGAGCCTTCACGAGACTGCCGTCTCGTACGCGGGCAGAATCCTCCCCGGAGGGTGCTCAGACCGCGAACGAGAAACAACCGTCAGAGAAAGGGTGGGATGAAAAGTCCCACCCTTTCGGCTTTTCCGTCACCGAATTCGGGGACACCCGCACACGTGTCTGCGGGTGTCCGATTGGTGTAGTGGTAGCACGGCGGTTTCGTGGATCTGACGGCGCCGGTTCGATTCCGGCATTGGGCTCCCAACCTCTTCTTCCGGGGGAAGCGGTCCGCCATTGCGGTCGTGTGGATGGCTGGTTAGGCTGGCGTCAGTGATTCGTCCTCTGAGCCTCCTCCTTACGTAACGGCGACAGCCGCATATCGCTGTCGCCGATCCTCCTGCGCCCGAAAGGCCAGGGGGATTTTTTGTTTCTCCGATCCAGTCCCCCGTCAGTTCTCCGAAAGAAAGCCAGACCAATGCCACCAGCAAACGTGACCCCGAAGAAGATGGCCTTCGACAAGTACAAGCCCTTCGTGCCGATCGTGCTGAAAGACCGCACGTGGCCGAACCGGACCATCGAGAAGGCGCCGCTGTGGTGCTCGGTCGACCTTCGCGACGGCAACCAGGCGTTGATCGACCCGATGGACCCCGAACGCAAGCGCCGGATGTTCGTCGAACTGGTGAAGATGGGCTTCAAGGAGATCGAAGTCGGATTCCCCTCGGCCAGCCAGCCCGATTACGACTTCGTTCGCATGTTGATCGAAGACGACATGATTCCCGACGACGTGACGATTCAAGTTTTGGTGCAGAGCCGCCCCGAATTGATCGAACGGACGTACGAATGCCTGCAGGGTGCCCCGCGCGCGATCGTGCACTTTTACAACTCCACGAACCCGCTGCAGCGCGAGGTGGTGTTCGGCCTCGACAAGGAAGGCATCGTCGACATCGCCGTGAATGCGGCGAAGTTGTGCAGGAAGCTCGAGCAAACCGCCACCGGCACGACCATTCGCTACGAGTACTCGCCCGAGTCGTTCACGCTCACCGAGCCCGAGTTCGCCATTCAGGTGTGCGAAGCCGTGATGGACGTCATCGAACCGGCGCCCGAGAACCCGATCATCTTGAACCTGCCGGCGACGGTCGAGTGCTACTCCCCCAACGTTTACGGCGACGTGATCGAGTGGTTCGGCCGCACCATCAAGAACCGTTCATCGGTCGTTCTGTCGCTGCACCCGCACAACGACCGCGGCTGCGCCGTGGCCGCGGCCGAGTTCGGTGTGATGGCCGGCGCCGACCGCGTTGAGGGCACTCTGTTCGGCAACGGCGAACGCACCGGAAATGTCGACGTGGTGAACCTGGCGATGAACTTGTTCATGAACGGCGTCGACCCCGAACTCGACATCACCGACATCGATGCGTTGCGCCGCGTCGCCGAGTACTGCAATCGCCTGCCGGTTCACCCGCGCCACCCTTACGTCGGCGACCTGGTGTACACCGCGTTCTCAGGTAGTCACCAAGACGCGATCAAGAAGGGCTTCGAAGCGTTGCCCGCCGATTACAAGGAGTGGGGCGTTCCGTATCTGCCGATCGACCCGAAGCACGTCGGCCGGTCGTACGAAGCCGTCATTCGCGTGAACAGTCAGTCGGGCAAGGGCGGCGTGGCCTACATCATGAAGGCCGAACATGGTTTCGACTTGCCGCGCCGTTTGCAGATCGAGTTCTCGAAGACAATCCAGCACATCACCGAGGATTCAGGCACCGAAATTTCACCCGTCGTGATGTGGGAAGCCTTCAAGAGTGAATACCTGCCCACGGCACCGAAGATGAACCTCGACAGCCACGAACTCAAGAGCGATTCGTCGGGCGAAACCACGATCACCGCACAGATCACAGTGGCGGGTGAGCGCAAGACCGTTGTCGGCCAAGGCAACGGACCGATCGATGCGTTCGTGCACGGCCTGCGTTCGGGTCTCGGCCTCGACATCGACGTACTCGACTACAACGAGCACGCCATGGGGTCCGGTTCCGACGCCACGGCCGTGGCGTACGTCGAGAGCACCACGTCCGAAGGCTCGGTGAAGTGGGGCGTCGGCAGCGACCCGAACACCATCACCGCGTCGTTGCGTGCCGTGCTTGCGGCAGCCGAACGTCAGGGCAAGTAGGGTCGGGGCATGCGCGTAGTTGTTGACTTCGACGTGTGCGCCTCAACCGGGGCCTGCACACAAATTGCTCCCGAGATCTTCGAGATCCAGTCCGACGGATATCTCGTCGTGAAAATCGAAGAGCCGACAGGTGATCTGCAGGCAAAGGCAGTCGAAGCTTCCGAGCTGTGCCCGACTGCCGCCATCACGATCGAAGAGTGAGTTTTCTCGCCAAACTTCAACGCCGCTGGGAAACCAGCGGCTCGATGTTGTGCGTCGGACTCGACCCCGACGTTGCGCGCCTTCCGGGTTCGATGAACGGCCGCGCCGATGCGCTTGCCGATTTCTGCATCGAGATCGTCGATGCGACCGCTGAACACGTGTGCGCATTCAAACCGCAGATCGCGTACTTCGCCGCGGTTGGTGCCGAGTCGCAGCTCGAGCGCGTGTGCGCGCACATCCGTTCGGCTCATCCCGATGTTCCGTTGATTCTCGACGCGAAGCGCGGCGACATCGGAGACACGGCCAAGTTGTACGCACGCGAGGCGTTCGAGCGCTACAACGCCGATGCCGTCACGGTGAATCCGTATCTGGGCACCGATTCACTCGAACCGTTCCTGTCGTGGTCGGGCCGCGGCGTGATCGTGCTGTGTCGCACGTCGAACGCGGGCAGCGGAACGTTCCAGTCGCAACTTGTCGACGGGGCCCCGCTGTACGAACACGTCGCTCGGCGTGCGGCAAACGAATGGGCACAGATTGGTGAAGTCGGACTGGTGGTTGGCGCCACGTACCCCGAGGAACTCGCCCGCGTTCGTTCACTCGTCGGCGACATTCCGCTGCTCGTCCCCGGTGTCGGTGCGCAGGGCGGCGATGCCGCAACGGTGTTGCGCGTGGGTCGTGCGTCGAATGGCTACGGATTGATCATCAACTCATCACGTGCGGTGTTGTACGCATCGTCGGGCGACGACTTTGCCGCGGCCGCCGCGGAAGTCGCGCGCACCACTCTCCCGTAACGATTCTCGGCGCGAAAGCGCTTAAAAAGCGCGCGGCATCGCGCCGAAAACCCTCAGGCTTGGAGGACGGCGACGTTCAAGATGCCGGGCGAGCGGCGCAGTTCGTCGACAACGGCGGCCGGAACTTCAGCCGTCGGCGCGATCACCATCAACGCCGTGCCGGGCGTGAGCGCCTTGCCCACATCCATGTCGGCGATGTTGATGTTGTGGTTGCCGAGCAGCGTTCCCACGACGCCGATGACGCCGGGGCGGTCGTCGTTCGACACGACGAGCATGTTGCTGGCCGGCGGAACGTCGGTGATGTGGTCGTCGACGAGAACGAGGCGAGCTTCACGGCGGGGACCCACCAACGTGGCAGCGATGCTGTGGCCGTCGGCTCGCAGCGTCACCAGGTTCACGTAGTCGGCGTTGGTCGACGTCGACGAGTTGGATTCCTTCACTTCGCATCCGGCATTCGCCGCAATCTGCGGACCGTTCACGTAGGTGACCTGTTCACCCGTCAGCGAGCCGAAGAAACCCTTGAGCGCACTGAGCGTGAGGATGCGCGTGTCGTAGCCACCGATTTCACCCGTGGCACTGATTTCGAGCGATTTCGGAGTTGTGCCGACGAGCGTGGCGAAGAGGCGACCGAGGCGTTCGGCGAGCGGAAGAAACGGCTTGAGCGTTTCGTTCGCGTCAGCGGCGTTCACGTTGACGGCAAACGGCACGAAGTCGCCGGCAAGGGCGAGCTGCACCATGTCGGCAATGACATCGCCCGCTTTGTCTTGTGCTTCACGCGTTGATGCTCCGAGGTGCGGGGTGACGACGACGTTGGGCAGGGTGAAGAGCGGCGAGTCGGTGGTGGGTTCCTTTGCGAACACGTCGAGCGCCGCACCCGCGATGAGGCCCTCCTTCAACGCGTCGTACAGCGCGGCTTCGTCGACGATGCCACCGCGGGCAACGTTGATGACGCGCAGCTCGCGCTTGGCTTTGAGGAACATTTCGCGGCCGATGAGGCCGACCGTTTCCTTCGTTTTCGGAAGGTGCACGGTGAGGA
>JBEBAF010000006.1:0-6498 GCA_041159045.1 Actinomycetota bacterium | reverse complement strand
CGGGCACGCAGATTCCCGTCTGGGTCGCCGATTACGTGCTCATGGGTTACGGCACCGGCGCAATCATGGCCGTGCCGTCGGGCGACGAACGTGACTTCGCATTCGCACGCAAGTACTCGCTACCGATCGTCGCAACTCAGCAACCACCTCAAAGTTGGTTCGCTGGCCATGGCATCGAGCCAAGCATCGACTGCGCAACATGGCCCGCGGCCTACGTCGGCGACGGCGCCTACGTGAACTCGAAGAACGAGTCGATTTCGCTCGAGTCGTACACCACGGTCGCCGAGGCGAAATCTGCGATGAACGTTTGGCTCGCTAAGAACGGTCACGGCGAATCCGCGATCACCTACAAGCTCCGCGACTGGTTGTTCGCCCGTCAGCGCTACTGGGGCGAACCATTTCCCATCGTCTTCGACGAAGACGGCAACCCGCATTCGGTGCCCGATTCTCAATTGCCCGTACTCCTGCCGGAACTCGCGGATTTCAAACCGCAAGGCCTCGACCCCAACGATGCAGTCAGCGAACCGATTCCACCGCTCGCCCGCGCCAAAGAATGGACCACGGTTGAACTCGACCTCGGCGACGGGCCGAAGTCGTACCGCCGCGAAGTCAACGTCATGCCGCAATGGGCGGGCTCATGTTGGTATGAACTGCGTTACCTCGACCCCACCAACGATTCAGCATTCATCGACAAAGACGTCGAGCGCTACTGGATGGGCCCAACCTCCCCCGGTCACACGGGCGGCGTCGACCTGTACGTCGGCGGTGTCGAACACGCAGTGCTGCACCTTCTCTACTCGCGTTTCTGGCACAAGGTTCTCTTCGACCTCGGCCACGTGTCGTCGGAAGAACCGTTCCACCGCCTGTTCAACCAGGGCTACGTTCAGGCATACGCCTACCGCGACATGCGTGGCCAGCCGGTTCCGGCGAACGAAGTCGAAGAGCGCGACGGCAAGTGGTTCTTCGAGGGTGAAGAAGTTGCACGCGAATACGGAAAGATGGGTAAGAGCCTGAAGAACATCGTCACTCCCGACGACATGTATTCCGACTACGGCGCCGATACGTTCCGCCTCTACGAACTGTCGATGGGCCCACTCGATGCAAGCCGCCCATGGAACACCCGCGATGTCGTTGGCATGCAACGATTCCTTCAGCGCACGTGGCGCAACATCGTCGACGAAGAAACCGGCGAAACACGCGTCTCCAACGACCCCGCGTCCGATGAAATCCGCCGTGCACTGCACAAGTGCATCGATGGTGTCGGTTCCGACATGGACAACTTGCGTTTCAACACCGCGATCGCCAAGTTGATCGAACTGAACAACGCGCTCACGCCCTACGTCGCCGACAAGGGCGCCTGCCCGCGCGAGGTAGCCGAACCGTTGGCAATCATGCTCGCACCGCTCTGCCCGCACATCGCGGAAGAAATCTGGCACCGCCTCGGCCACACGGCCACCATCACCTACGAGCGCTTCCCCACCGCCGACCCGGCCCTGCTGGCCTCGGACACCATCGAGATTCCCGTTCAGATCAACGGCAAGGTGAAGCACCGCATCAACGTTGCCGTTGGCGCCGACCTCGCGACCACAAGGGCCGTTGCGATGGCTGACCCGAAGGTGATCGAACTTCTCGCCGGCACGACACCGAAGAAGGAAATCATCGTCCCCGGACGCCTGGTGAACTTCGTCCTCTGACGGTCCTTCTACAACTGGTGGAGCTAAGGGGAATTGAACCCCTGACCTCTTCCATGCCATGGAAGCGCTCTGCCAACTGAGCTATAGCCCCGTAATGGGTGGCGTTACCTTATCGCCCCGCCCCGCCGGTCGCCTACTGATCCGCGATGGCGTCTCGCCAGTCGACCCGCGGGACGTCTTTGTACAGGCGTTCGATTTCGTAATACCGGCGGGTCTCTTCCGCGAACACGTGGACAACGACATCGCCGTAGTCGACGAGAACCCACAGCTGTTCACGAAGACCTTCGGTTCGCAACGGTGAGCGACCGAATTGTTCGCGGATGCGGGCGGTCACTTCGTCGGCGACGGTGGCAACGAGGCGGCGGTTGCTGGCACTGGCGAGGACGAAGTACTCGGTGATCGACAAAACATCGCCGACGGAAATGATGATGACGTCGTCGGCTTTCTTGTCGTCGGCTGCCTTGGCGATTTCGATCGCGAGGTCGCGAGAGGAAACATCAATCATTGCTGAACCGCCGTTGTTGTTGAGGTTGTCGTGGTTCCGGTGATGAGCGCATCACTTGGGTTCGCGCGAACGAATGCTTCGAAGTCGAGCCCGAGAGTGAGCCGCATGTCGACCCCCTCGACGGGAACTTTCTGCTTCTCGATTTTGAGCGCGCCGAGTTTCGTTGCGTAACTGGCAACTTCGGCTTCCAATGCGCCGTCTGCGATTCCGGCGACGGTTTCCTGAACCGGCGTCGCGACGATTTCCCGCACGAGAACGATGTTGACGCCGAGCTCCATGAAGCGCAGCACTGCTTCCCGCGTGATTGCGGCATCGTTGAAGGGGCTGTCGATCTGAACGTTGATCGACGGAAGTAGCGACGAGACAGACGACGGAACAACGCTGGCCGTGACGAGAACGATTTCGGCACGGTCGAGTGCGTACATGTCGAGACCGTTGGGGTTTGCGTCACCCTGCTGCACCGGGGCGGCGGCGAACTGCCAAACCTGAAGTTGGCCCGCCAATGCGTGATCGATGAAGCCCTTCATGTCGAGTGACGGCGGCACGGTCGTTGTCGGCGAGTCCGATTGCGCTTCGGTTTGCGCGACCGTGGTTGTTGTCGAATTGACGGCACTGCGTTGACTTGCCCCAACGCCAACCCACAGCGATTTCAACAATGGCAAGCGTGCCGACTCGGGTGCGCCGGGTTCGATGGCCGCGAGGGCCTTGGCTACCTGCGAGGCATCGATTGCCTGCTTCCCCGCCGGCAGAACGTCGGTTGCCACGCCTCCGAGAGTGCCCTTGACGGGACGGTCGAATTCAACCGGCACCGAGGTGATTGCCCCGAGCATCGGAGCGAGGTCGTCGGCGGTCAGTGCGGCACTGACCGTGAATGTGACGTTGAGCAGGCCTTCTACGTCGGCGACGAGAGATTCAAGGCCTCCGGTTGCGAATGCATCGGACAAACGTCGCGGCTCTTCGCCCTTCGCCACGATTGCTGCCGAGTTGACCGGGATGGATACCACCGTGCCGCCGATTCCTCCGGGAGCAAGTGCAGCCAGTTGCAACGATGCAAGCAGGCCGACCGGGTCGATGACCGCAAGGAGTGCCGCCGGGGTCGAGGGAATACGCGTGACGTTTGATGCATCGACACTGTTTCCGTCGGTGGAGTGGAGCAATGAGTTCGCAGCGAGCACCAGGCCCGACGGCAACATCAATGCGCCAACGAGCCCGCACACCAACGCCCACACTGTTCGCTGACGACGACGTGAAGCGATCGCCGTCACAGTTGCGCACCGATACGCAGGCCGTAGAGGCCGCGCTTGCGGATGATCTCGATCACCGCTTCAGGAACGAGGTAGTCGAGCGGACGACCATCAACCACTCGACAACGAAGGTCGGTACTGGACACTTCGAGGCGCGGCACTTCGACGCGACGCCAATCGAATTGGCTCGGCAAGTCGACGGCGACACCGGGTCGGTCGACCACGACGAGCGTTGAACGTGCGGCAACCTCGTCGACGCGTTCCCACGTGGTGATGTTCGTTGCTGCGTCATCGCCCACGATTGTGAAGAGTCGCGCGCCGGGATACTTGATCGACAACACCTTCAACGTGTCAGCCGTGTAGCTGGCGCCACCGCGTTCGACTTCTTCGGTTCCAACTTCGAGGCCCTCGATGCCGGACACAGCAGCACGCACCATTTCGACGCGATCGACTGCCGTGGACACCGTGCGACCGCCGGACTTCTGCCACGGGTCGTTGGCCACCATGAGAACCACCTTGTCGAGGGACAAGGCGTGGCGGACATTCACCGCTGTGACGAGGTGCCCGAGATGCGGGGGGTCAAAGGTTCCTCCGAAGAGTCCGATTCGCAAGGGCACGAGGTCGGAGTCTACGAGTGGAATTTCCGGGAATTGCCCCGAAAGCCTTGCGGTACAAGGCTCAGAAATCTTGTACTTACCTAGTGACAGGCGGGGGTTCCTTGTATTACTCTTACCAATCCCCACTACAAAGTCTTCATGCGCTTTGCAACCAGACTTTGAAAAATCCCCCCATCCGCCGCTATCCCAACCTCCTGGCTTCGCACGCTCTCACGCCAGGAAGACACACCGAGAGCACAACGAACACCCCCAAGACACCCTCCAAGAACAAACGGAATGACTCATGAATGACGCAATCGGCCTCTATTTGAACGACATCGGCAAAGTCGCCCTCCTGACAGCCGAAGACGAGCGCACCCTCTCGAAGGCAATCGAGAAGGGTCGCGAAGCTGCTGCCCGTCTCGCCGCCGGCGAGCGCTCGGCCCAACTCCGCAAAGACATGAAGGCTGCGGCCGCCGCGAAGGATCGCTTCATTCGCGCCAACCTCCGCCTCGTCGTGTCGATCGCCCGTCGCTACCCACTGCCCCAAGGCATGGATCTCCTCGACCTCATTCAGGAGGGCAACCTTGGCCTCGAGCACGCGGTCGACAAGTTCGACTGGCGTCGTGGATTCAAGTTCTCGACCTACGCAACCTTCTGGATCCGCCAGGCCATCGGTCGTGCGCTCGACCAGAAGGCCTCGCTCATCCGCATTCCCGGCGATCGTTCGGCTAGCCTGCGCGCTGCTTTGCGTCAGTCGTCGGGCGACGGCGAGAACCTCGACGCCGGCAACGCCGAATTGCACCGCCTCACCACCCCGGTCTCACTCGACAAGACCGTCGGCGACGATGGCGACGCCACGCTCGGCGACCTCATGGACAACGGCCAGGGCACGCCCGAAGACGCGGTCATGGCACTGGTCGACGGCGAACTGCTGAATGAACTCCTCGGCACGCTCGACGAGCGCGCCCGCTACGCGGTCGAGGCCCGTTTCGGCCTCCTCGACGGCGAGCGCAAGTCCTTCCGCGAGGTCGGCGAGGACCTCGGCGTCACGGCTGAAGCCGCACGCCGTCTGGTCAGCCGCGCCGTAATTGGCCTGCGCGAGGACGCGGAGCGCATCTACGCTGCGTAGCGCATGCCACGCTCCTGGTCTCCTGATTCCTGGCACGGTCTAGCCGCCGAGCAACAGCCGGCGTGGCCCGATGCTGGCGACCTCGACCGTGCGCTGAAGCAGATCAGTTCACTGCCGCCGCTGGTGTTCGCCGGCGAAGCACGCAGTTTGCAGTCTGCGCTCGGCCAGGTGGCTGCGGGCAACGCCTTCCTACTGCAGGCCGGTGATTGCGCGGAGAGCTTCGAAGAGTTCTCTGCCAACAACATTCGCGAGAAGCTGCGCGTCATCCTGCAGATGGCCGTCGTGCTCACGTATTCGCTCGGCGTTCCGGTGGTGAAAGTTGGCCGCATGGCGGGCCAATTCGCCAAACCCCGTTCGCAACCCTTCGAGCGCGTGGGCGATGACGACATCCCATCGTTCCGTGGCCACATCGTGAATGACCCCTCGCCCACCGTGGCCGCGCGCCGGCCCGACCCCGAGCGTCTCGTGCAGGCGTACCACCAGTCGGCGAGCACGCTGAACCTTCTACGAGCCTTCACCAAGGGCGGGTTCGCACACCTCAACCGCGTGCACACCTGGACGCAGGAATTCATCGAGTCTTCGCCCGAAGGACAGCGTTACCAAGCACTGGCCACCGAAATCGAGAACGCGCTCGCCTTCATGCGCGCATGCGGCATCGACACCGAGAACAACCCTGCCCTCCATCAGGTCGACGTGTTCACCTCGCACGAGGCATTGATTCTCGGATACGAAGAGGCCCTCACTCGCCGCGACTCGCTGACCGGCGACTGGTACGACTGTTCGGCCCACATGCTGTGGATCGGCGAGCGCACCCGTCAACTCGACGGCGCACACATCGAGTTCCTGCGCGGGGTCGGTAACCCCATCGGCTGCAAGGTCGGCCCGTCGGCGACGCCCGAGTTCGTTCTCGAGCTGTGCCAGGTGCTGAACCCTGCACGCATCCCCGGACGCCTCACCCTGATCTCGCGGATGGGTGCCGACAACGTCGAAGACAAACTGCGCCCGCTGCTGCGCGCGGTGCACGACTCCGGCCATCCCGTGGTCTGGGCGTGCGATCCGATGCACGGCAACACGTTCACGTCGACGACCGGTCGCAAGACGCGGCACCTCGACCATGTCGTCGCCGAAATCGCGGGTTTCGTTCGTGCACACCGTGCCGAACACACGTGGCCCGGCGGCATCCATGTCGAGTTGACCGGCGACGATGTCACCGAGTGCCTCGGAGGCTCGCATGCGTTGTCCGACGAAGACCTCGACGACCGCTACCAAACCGTGTGCGACCCACGATTGAACGGTCGCCAGAGCATCGACCTCGCATTCCGCGTCG
>JBEBAF010000005.1:0-5794 GCA_041159045.1 Actinomycetota bacterium | reverse complement strand
AGGGTTCGCTTGCGCCGGTGCCGCGAGGGTCGAAGGCGATGATGTCGAAACTGTCGAGAAGCTTTTGGCCGAAATAGAACTCGGCGTCGGGGGCCATTGACGCACTTTCCGCGCCGGGTCCACCGCGGTTCACGATGAGTGCACCGACCTTCGTTTTCTGTTTGTCGGCAAGCCGCATCTTGACGTTCAGTGTGAAGGTGCCGACTTCGGGTTTGTCGTAGTCGTAGGGCACCTTGAACTTGGCGCAACGGATCGGCGACTGCTTGTTCTTCGAGCACGGAGCCCAAACGATTGGCTCGACGGAATAGAGCGGTGTCGTAGACGTTGTTGTTATCGGAAGAGTGGGCGCGGTCGTATCGGCTGGCGATGTATCGGATGTCGAGGTGTCGGCCGAGGAGGTATCGGAAGATGACGTTTTGGAGCTGTCGGAGCCCTGTGAATTGCCGCATGCCGAGACGAGGAGAGCCGCACTGATGACGCCGATACAGACGGTGCGGAAGGACATGGTTCGGCGCATGAGTTCGTAGGCTACGACCTCTAGCCTCACGGGGGTGCGCATGAATCCCCACATGATGTTGCCCGGTGACGCAAGTGCGGTAGCAGGGGCAAAGCTCGGGCGGCGCTCGCTCGCTCGCGTTTGGGTGTTCGCTCGCCCGTATCGGTGGGCCATCGCCGGGTTTCTCGGGGCAATTCTCGTGTCGGCGCTGCTTGCGCTTGCGCCGCCACTCCTTTTCCGTGCAATCCTCGACACTGCGATACCCGATCGCAACAAACGATTGATCACCGTTCTTGCGGCGATTCTCGTTGTCGCGGCACTTGGCGATGCACTACTGGCAATCGTGCAACGGTGGTACTCATCGCGCATCGGTGAAGGACTGATTTTCGACCTGCGCGTGGCGCTCTTCGACAAGGTTCAGCAAATGCCGATCGCGTTCTTCACACGTACGCAGACGGGCTCGCTGATCAGTCGGCTCAACAACGACGTGGTCGGAGCCCAAACTGCCGTGACATCGACACTCGGCAGCGTCGTGTCCAACGTTGTGGTCCTCGGAACAACGCTTGCAGCGATGCTCGCCCTCGAATGGCGCCTCACGCTTCTTTCGTTGGTCGTGCTGCCCTTGTTCATCATTCCGGCGAAGCGGGTCGGTGTGAAACTGCAGACAATCGCCCGTGAACAGATGAGTCTGAATGCCGAAATGAACACCCAGATGACCGAGAGGTTCAACGTCTCGGGTGCTCTCTTGGTGAAGTTGTTCGGTCGTCATCGAGGCGAAGTCGACGCATTCTCGAGCCGCGCGGCGCGCGTGCGTGACATCGGTATCCGCTCGGCTCTGTACGGCCGAGTCTTCTTCGTTGCTCTCGGGTTGGTGGGTGCACTCGGGGCCGCGGCGATTTACGGCGTGGGTGCGCACCTGGTGGTGAACGGTGATATTTCTGCGGGCACCCTCGTCGCCATGGCGGCATTCGTGCAGCGCATTTACCAGCCACTCACCGGGCTCACCAATGCGCGCATCGAAGTGATGACGGCCTTCGTCAGCTTCGACCGCGTGTTCGAGGTGCTTGACGCACCGGTGATGATTCACGACGCGCCGGGGGCGGTCGACCTGCTCAACCCACGTGGCGACATCGAGTTCCGCAATGTCACGTTCCGTTATCCCGCTGGTCGTGACGTATCGATTGCTTCGCTCGAGGCCGCCGGGGTGATGCAGGGAACCGATCCGGACAGCGACGTGCTGCACGACGTGTCGTTGCGCGTGTCAGCGGGCGAAACCGTGGCGCTTGTCGGGGCAAGTGGTGCAGGGAAGAGCACGCTCGCTTCCTTGGTGCCAAGGCTTTATGACGTCACGTCGGGCAGTCTTTTAATCGACGGACATGATGTGCGAAAACTCACACTCGATTCGCTGCGCGCTGCGATCGGCGTTGTTTCACAAGATCCACACCTGTTTCACGAATCAATCGGCGAAAACCTCCGTTATGCAAAGCCCGATGCGACGGAAGCCGAATTGCGTGAAGCATGTGCGGCCGCTCGCATTCTCGAAATGATCGAATCATTGCCCGACGGATTCGGCACGTTGGTTGGCGAACGTGGCTATCGAATGTCCGGTGGCGAGAAACAGCGGCTCGCAATTGCTCGATTGCTGTTGAAGAACCCGGCGATCATGGTGCTCGACGAGGCGACGAGCCATCTCGACAATGAAAACGAACTCGCCGTTCAGGGCGCACTCGACGAAGCGCTTCGCGGCCGCACGGCGTTGGTGATCGCGCACCGGCTCTCGACCGTGCGCAACGCCGATCGCATCATCGTTCTCGACGAAGGAAGAATCGTCGAGTCGGGCACTCATGATGAACTCATGCAGCGTGATGGTTTGTATGCGGCGCAGGTTCATGCAGGAGGATCCGAAGGATTGCTGTCATGACACGCGACGACTTCGATGATGAGTTCGACGACGATCTCTACGATGACGATGACACCGACGTCGAGGAAGATTCCGGCGACTCGACACTGACGGTCCGTGAGTTCATCAAGCACGTCAACGGAGTGCTCAACCGCAACTTCGGATCAGGCTTATGGGTTCAGGGCGAAGTTTCACGTTGGCGAGTCGTCGGACAGAACGCGTATTGCCAACTCGTCGAAAACGAGGGAACGAGAACTCTCGGCACGCTCGAGCTGTCGTTCTTCAACCAAAACCTCGCGCGCGTGATGAAGACTTTGCGCGATCACCGCGTCACGATGAAAGACGGCATCAAGGTGCGCGTTTTTGGGCGACCGAACGTGTGGGACACGGCCGGAAAATTCAGCCTTGTGGTCACGTCGATCGATCCGCGCTTCACGCTCGGCGACATGCAGGCCTCCCGTGATGCGATCATCAAGAAGCTGAAGACCGCCGGTTTGTACGACGAGAACCGCGAACGCGAACTTCCCGAACTGCCTCTGCGCATCGGTGTGATCACCAGTGTGGGTACCGCCGCCTGGCACGACGTGATGAGTCGGTTCGAAGCGAGCAGCCTTCCATTTCAATTGAAGGTCGCGAATGTTCGCGTTCAGGGTGATGGCGCAGTTGCGCAAATTGTCGATGCACTGTGGGCGCTGAGTTCCCGCGATGACGTCGACGTGATCATGATCGTGCGCGGCGGCGGCTCGAAGACCGATCTTGCATGCTTCGACGCGGAAGAGATTGCCGTAGCGATTGCGCAGTGTTCGGTTCCGGTTTTCACCGGCATCGGCCACGAAATAGACGTGAGCATCGCCGATGAAGTTGCCCACAGTCGTTTCACCACACCAACCGCGTGTGCCGCAGCGCTGATCGATGCCGTTCTTGCCTTGGTGGGTGGCGCTGAAGGGGCGTGGGAGTCGATCGCAATGCTCGGTCGCTCGCAACTCGATCTTGCCGAATCGCGTCTACTCGAACGAGCGGGAAATATCCGATCGAAAGCGATCGGTGCCGTTGAAAAGGCGAGTTCACGTATTGCCCTCGTGGCCCACAGGGCGGCGACCCGACCGAACGTCGTTTTGTCGTCTGCCGAACAACGCCTCGCCGGGCTCGAAGGACGGGCGCGCTTGCTCGATCCGGTGAACACGATGGCGCGTGGATGGAGCATCACGCGATCGAGTGATGGCAGGGTTCTGAAATCGGTGACGCAGGCAACGGCCGGCGACACGTTGGTGACGGTCGTGATTGACGGCACAATCTCAAGCACAGTGGTCGGAACGGAGAACCGCAATGGCTGAAAAATCAACGTCGCAGAAGTCGTCGAAGGCGAAAGAGTCGGTGGTCGAAGATCTCGGTTATGCCGAAGCCGTGGCGGAGCTCGAAGACATCCTGAACGGCCTCGAGTCAGATTCAGTCGACGTCGATGTACTGGCGGCCCGTGTTCAACGTGCGGCCGCACTCATTCGCCACTGCCGAGGAAAGATCGGCGACGCACGGCTGCACGTCGAGCAGGTGGTCGGTGAACTCGATGCCCAAGGCTGACGCACCGGCATTCGTTGCCGGCATGGGCGCGGCCGTCGAGGCCGAACTTGCCGCATTGATCGCACACGAGCGGGCTGTATGGACCGCCGATCATGCCGACCTCGGTGTGCCGTTCGACGAGATAGAAGGTCTCGTACTCGGGGGCGGCAAGCGTTTGCGGCCCGCTTTTTGCCTGCTCGGTGCCGTTGCGGCCGGAGGAGGGCAGACACCCGACGTGGTGCGCGCGGGTGCAGCCCTTGAACTTCTCCATGCGATGGCGTTGTTCCATGACGATGTCATCGATGCGTCGGTCACCCGACGCGGACGTGAAACCACCCACGTTCGTCATGCCCGACTTCATCGCGCAGAAGGTTGGGCGGGCGAAGCCTCGCGATTCGGTGACGGCGTGGCGATTATCATCGGCGATCTTGCCTACGTGTACGCCGATCGTTTCATGGAGTCCATGTCGGCACCCGTGCGAGACGTGTGGACCAAGATGCGGCTCGAGGTGAACATCGGCCAGTACCTCGACGTCGTGGGTTCGGCACGACGTGACTACACGGTCGAGGCTGCCGAGCGGATCGCGTTGTTCAAGACCGCCAAGTACACGATCGAACGCCCACTCCACATAGGGGCGCTCATCGCCCAGCCGGCTGCATCACCGAGTCTTCTCGACGCGTTGTCCGGCTACGGGGTGGCCCTCGGTGTCGCCTTCCAGATGCGCGACGACATCTTGGGCATTTTTGGAGAACCCGAGGTCACGGGCAAGCCCGCAGGCGACGACCTCCGTGAGTCGAAGCCAACCGCTCTCGTTGCTCTCGCGCTGTCGCGGGCCGATGCCGCCCAGAGGAAGATCCTCGAGCAAGTCGGAGATCCCGAACTTGACTCCGTCGCCATTGCCGATATTCGTCAGGTCATCGTCGAGACTTCCGCGTTGGTCGATGTCGAGAAGCGGATCTCCGAACTCGTGGACGAATCACTACGTGCGCTCGATGTTCTGAACGTGAACGGCGACGTGCGCGAAATGTTTGTCTCGCTCGGCGAAGTCGTCGCCTGGCGCAACGTGTGACGTACGATCATTGACGATGATGCTGCGCGGTCGCCTCCAATGGTCGTTGGCTGCGGGCATGGTTGTGTTTTCGCTCGCTGCGGTTGTGTCGTCATTCGTTGGTGGCGATGAGAATTCCGTCACGACGACCACCGTTGTAGAGACCACGACTTCGACAATTCCCGCAACGACAACAAGCGCACCGCCAAGTGAATACACGGTCATGCCGGGTGAATCCCTTTTCTCCATTGCACAGAAGTTCAACCTGAGCATGCAAGAGATCATCGATATCAACCAGTTAGACGAGCCTGACAAGCTCGATGCCGGTGATGTATTGAAGTTGCCGACGGCAACGGGATTTGTCGCGGTGATTCCCAACACGACGAAGCCGTAGCGCCTTACACTTGCCTCATGGCGACAACCTTCTGGCCAACGCTCGAACACTGGTCGGTGCAGATTCCATTGCACAGCGGCCACTACCGCATGCCGGTGCTCGACGACACCGGATTCGTTGCATTGAAGCCTGCAACGTTCACCGTGCCGTCCGAGGAATGGGAATCGCTCGAGTACATGGACTGGAAGAGCGGTGGCGACACCAACTTCGCACCCATCGCGTCGGCAGACGGAGAACTCGACTGTCGCGGATTTTGGGACAAGGGCATTCCCGACAAGGGTGCAAAGTTCACGTCGAACGCCGCAAAGGCACCGACGCTCGCCAAGTATGTGCAGAGCACGGGCGCAAATTTTGGTCGCGTGCGCATCATCAAACTCGAACCGCAAGACCGTGACGTTG
>JBEBAF010000004.1:0-3487 GCA_041159045.1 Actinomycetota bacterium | reverse complement strand
CCGGCAAGTGGGGATACGTCCCCCTCGCACACAGCGACTTCATCTTCGCGATCATCGCCGAAGAATTCGGCCTCGTCGGTGTCATCGCGGTGCTCGGGATGTTCCTCGGGCTCGTTCTTTTCGGCATCCAGGCGGCACTTGGCGCGCGAGACGTCTTTGGCGCCCTGATTGCTGGTGGAATAACGGCGTGGTTCGGCGTTCAGGCGTTCATCAATGTCGGCGGTGTCACGGCGACGATGCCCGTCACGGGTCTGACGCTGCCTTTCATCTCGTACGGCGGAAGTTCGTTGCTCGTGTCGATGGCCGCGGCGGGACTCTTGCTGAACGTCGCGCGCAACATGAAGTGAGCCGGCCATGACTGCCGGATTGTCCGTTGTGATCGCCGGCGGTGGAACCAGTGGTCATGTGCTTCCGGCGATCGCGATCGCCGAGATGCTGGAAGAGCGGGGCGTGCCGGCAGCCAACATTCACATCGTCGGGACGGCGCGGGGAATCGATGCGCTGCTGCTCGGCGAAACCGAATACGCCTTCACGCTTCTGCCGGTGACCGGACTCAAACGGTCGCTTCACCCGTCAGCCGTGCTTTCGAACATCGCGATGGCATTGCGCATGGTGAAGGCGAAGCGACGTGCCGCCGCGTTGTTGCGTTCTCTCGAGGCAAACGTCGTCGTGTCGGTCGGAGGGTACGGAAGTGTCGCACCGATGGCTGCAGCTCGTCGTTTGGGAATCCGGTCGGTTGTCGTTTCCTACGATTCGCGACCCGGTCTTGCCACCCGGCGACAGGCCGTTCACGCCGACGTGGTGGCGGTAGCCGATTCAACGTCGCCGTTGTCGCGGGCGGTCGTGACCGGAGCGCCGGTTCGCCGCGTCATTCGCTTCCTCGATCGTTCATCGATGCGCTCCGAGGCCAGGGTGATGCTCCGTCTTCCCGAGGAAGCGTTCGTCGTTGGCGTGGTGGGTGGGTCGCTCGGTTCCGCGTTGCTGAACGACGTCGCGACGGCGGCCACGGACGACACGGAACTTGACGACATCTTCTGGTACCACGTCACCGGCGATCGATACTCGGACAATGCCACTTCTCGTGGCAATCACATCATGGTGCCGTACCAAGCCGATATGGCGTCGTTCTATGCGGCGTGCGATGTCATTGTCTGTCGTGCCGGAGCCAGCACCATCGCCGAGATCGCAACCGTCGGCGTTCCGGCCATCGTCGTGCCGTGGGCGCAGGCGGCCGAGAACCATCAAGAGCACAATGCGCGTCTGCTAGCCGATGCGGGCGGAGCCGTCATGATTTCCGAGGCGGATTTCACCGTCGCGCGACTCGTGGCCGAACTCGTACGCATGCGAGACGACGTGAATCTGCGTCAGCGGATTGCCGACCGTGCCCACGTCGTCGGCGAGGCAAATCGTCGGGCGCGGCTTGCCGACGTCGTCATCGGTCGCACGAACGACCCGCTTGCCCTCGTGGATCTGTCGCAATCCCGACGACTGCACATCGTGGGCATTGGTGGACCCGGCATGAGCGCGCTTGCGCGGGCGTTGCGCGGCGCCGGTCATCGTGTGTCGGGAAGTGACATTCGTGAAACCGACGTGACGCGCTCTTTGCGTAGTGAAGGCATCCGCGTTGACATCGGACACAGTCGCGCATTGGTCGATGGCTGCGACGCTGTTTGTGCGTCAACCGGCGTGCCGAAAGACAACATCGAGATGGCTGCGGCTCGCGACCGGGGGATTCCTGCTTTGTCGCGCGCGGGGATGCTTGCAGCCCTGTGTGCACAGGCATCCACCATTGCGGTTGCCGGAACCCACGGAAAGACCACGACGACGTCGCTGCTCGCGACGATGCTCGGTGGTGCGAACGGCGCGTGCGGATTCGTGGTTGGCGGCGATGCACCGAATCTCGGGACCAATGGTGCATGGTCACCATCCGGGCCTTTCGTGGTCGAAGCCGACGAGAGCGACGGCACACACGAGGAACTTCCCGTACGCGCGGCGGTGATCACGAACATCGACACCGACCATCTCGATCATTTCGGAACGTTCGACGGGATCGTGGCAAGTTTCCGGCGTTTCGCCGAGCGCGTGGATGGTCCTGTCGTGTTGTGCGCGGATGATCCCCTGCTCGTTGCGCTCGCCGACGATCTGCGTAATGGCGGAAAGGAAGTCATCACGTACGGCGAGAGCGAAGTTGCCGACGTACGTGTCCATGGCATCGTGCAGGGTTCTCAGGTGCTGAGCTTTTCGATCGAGGTTGATGATGTGGTGGCCCGACACTTTGCCGGTACTCGACGTTTCGACGTCGACTTGCGCGCCCAGGGGCGGCACAACGCATTGAACGCGACGGCGGCGCTGATCCTTGCGATGATCCACGGTGCGACACTCACCGATTGCCTTGCGGTCATGTCGGAATTCTCCGGCGTGGGGCGTCGGTTCGAAGTTCGCGGTGAACGAAACGGTGCGGAGTTGGTCGATGATTATGCGCATTTGCCAACGGAAATCCGCGCGGTCCTGTCGTCGGCACGCACAGGTGCCTACGAAGGCTGCCGCGTCGTGGCGGTGTTTCAGCCGAATCGGTATCACCGCATCGCTGCCATGGCGGATGAGTATGCCGATGCGTTCATCGATGCCGATGTTGTCTTCGTCACCGATATCTATGCCTCGGGCACTCCCGTGATCGAAGGCGTTACCGGCCGGTTGATTGTCGATGCAGTTCTCGCTGGCCACTCCAACGCCGACGTTCGGTGGTGCAAAGAGCGCGGTGAGCTCATTCGCAACGTGGTCGATGAGCTGCGCTCCGGCGATGTTTGCGTTTCATTCGGCTGCGGCGACATCGAAACGTTTCCGTCCGAGGTGATGCGCGAGATCGATGTGCACACACTCGTCGAAGAGTGTCGGAAGGTCGACCTCAGTGTGCAAGAGCCGATGCCGATGGGCGAGCGCACGACGTACAAGACCGGTGGCAACGCGCGTGTCGGCGTCGAGGTGCGCTCGACTGACGAGCTTCTACGGTTCGCACGAACCGCCGCACGCTTCGACGTACCGGTGGTCGTGCTCGGCCGAGGCAGCAACATGTTGGTGGCCGACACCGGCTTCGACGGCGTTTGTCTGACGTTGGGCGACTTCGCATCGTTCGTCAAGGTCGCCGAGTCGCAGTCCGACGGGGTGAACGCCGATCAAGTCGACGTCATCGTCGGTGGTTCGACGCCGTTGCCCGTTGTCGCTCGACAGCTCAGCGCGATGGGCATCTCGGGCTTCGAATGGTCCGTCGGTGTTCCCGGCACGATTGGCGGTGCCATTCGGATGAATGCGGGTGGCCACGGTTCCGACATGCTCGCGAATTTGGTCGATGTCGTCGTGGTCGATCTGCGTAGCGCTCGTGTTGCCCGCGTTCCGGCCTCCGACCTCGGCTTGAGATTCCGCGGGTCCGATCTCGCCGACCACCACATCGTGGTTCAGGTTCGGTTGCGTCTCCTCACCGGCAGCGCCG
>JBEBAF010000003.1:0-2553 GCA_041159045.1 Actinomycetota bacterium | reverse complement strand
CGGGGCGACGCAACACGTTGCTGGTGGGGATGGGCGCGAGGAGAACGTGACGCACCTCGGCTTCTTCCACGGCAAGCGGGCCACCGTTCGCGCCACTGCGCACACCGAGGTACGCGGCCACTGCGACGAAGATGCCGAGAACGTGCGGGCCGTGTGCGGTGAGGTTGGCAATGTCGCGCGGCGACGCGTCGGTGTCTTTCACCAGGCCGGAGAGAAAGAGAATGCCGCCACCCACGATGATGGCCGCGAGGTACACGCGGTAGAGCGCCTCGAACCATTCGGTTTCCTGCACGCGGTGCCGGCGGCGAACGATACGCATGTCACGCAATGCGGCCGTACCAGTGGACGTTTCCTGTTCGGTTGCACCTGGTGCGTCGTGGGGGCCTGACACGGGAACCATCCTGCCACCAAGTAAGACTTGTTCGTATATGAGGAATGACGAGGCGCGGCCGTGAGCACCGACACGATGCAGTTGCTGTGCGCCCTGCTGGCCCTTTTCGCTGCGGGCGGATCGTTGGTGTTGTTGGTGGCGCGGCTCTTGGCGGGTCGTTCGGCGGCTGCGGCCAACTTCGTCGAGGCGTTCCGGCCGGTTGCGTTGCCGCTGGCGGCCTTGGTTGCCGGGTTCGCCACGTTCGGCAGCCTGTGGTTCAGCGAAGCGGCGAACTACAACCCGTGCAAGCTGTGTTGGTATCAGCGCACGATGATGTACCCGCTGGCCGTGTTATTGATCACTGCGGTGGTGCGTCGTTGGTGGGCGGCGCGGCGTCGGGCTAGTGGACATGGCGGCGATGTGTGGAAGTCGCAACGCGAGATCACGCCATACGCCATCGTTCTTGCCGGGGTGGGAAGTGTTGTGTCGACCTACCACTACCTGTTGGAGTGGAACCCCACGTGGGAAAGCAACGTTTGTGCCATCGATGTTCCGTGCACGACGATCTGGTTCCGTGAATTCGGCTTCGTGACACTGTGCTTCATGGCACTGTGTGGGTTTGCAAGCGTCATCATTCTGCTGTCAACGACGTATCGTTCAGAGTCATGAGCGAACAGCAAAAGGGCCCGAAGGTCAACAAGACGTCGTCACCGACGAAGTGGATCGTTGCGGGTATCGCCGTTGTTCTTGTGGTCATCGCTGCGATCGCAATCGTTGGTGGCGGATCCGACAAGGGTTCCGACACCGCGGGTTCTGCGACTTCGGTGGCTTCCGATAGTTCGGGTGAGTCGGCAACGAAGGCTGCCGAGTACCAACCGGTCACCTTCACCGGTACCGCGCTGCCGGCGCTGGAAGATTCCGTTCCCGTTGTGGGTACCGACCCCGCCGTCGGCACGCCTGCACCGGTGCTGAAGGGTTTCTCGTTCAACGGCATGGAGATGACCATCAAGGCGTCGGGCAAGCCGATGCTGTTGGTGTTCCTCGCGCACTGGTGCCCGCATTGCAACGCCGAGATTCCGCGGTTGATCGAATGGAAGGCATCGGGTGACCTGCCCGAAACCGTTCAGGTGATCGGTATCACCACTGGTTCGCGCGATGACCAGGCGAACTGGCCGCCGTCGGAATGGATCGTGAACATGGAATGGCCGTGGCCGGTGATGGCCGACAGCGAAGCGCAGGACGCCGCGTTGGCGATGGGTGTTTCGGGTTACCCGGGCTTGGTGTTGATCGGCGGCGACGGAAAGGTGCTGGCGCGTCGCAGTGGCGAAGCCAGCATCAGCGAACTGAACGACTGGCTTGCCGCCGCAATACCCGGCGCATAGGGCGCGTGCGCGCCACTTGCCGACTTTCCGCCGCTCATTCACACACGGGGCATACACCCGAGTGAAAGTGAGTTACCGTGAATCCTGTCGAGGGCCGTCGCCGCTTGATGGCCGAAGCGTTCGTTGATTCGTACGGAGGGGAAGTGGCCGACATCATCATGGAGCACCTGCCTCCCGAGGGGTGGAGTGACCTCGCGACGCGACGCGACATTGCCGAGGCGTCGATGGTGTTGCGTGGCGACTTTGAGCGTCAGTTCCACGAGCTGCGTGGCGAGATGGCTGATCTACGGACGGAGCTGCGCGGCGAAATGCAGTCTTTGCGTGCAGAACTGAAGATTGAGATGGCGGAAGGATTTCAACGCCAGATCAAGTGGATGGTCGGGTCCATGATTGGGATGTTCACGGCATTCTCGGCGGTGGCGGGCGTGTTGCTCGCCATTTTCAAATAGCGCGGGCGGCTTCCTCGGCGAGACGCATCACTTCGCGGAGTGGCATTCCTGTTTCGCGGGCTGCGCGGGCTGCATGATCGAATTCGGCTTTCACGCGGTGGTCGCTGCACTTCACATCGATGTCGTGTCCGAGAACGTTGACCGTGACCATCGTGCGGGCCCGGGCGAAACGTTGAACCGCGGTGGCGCGAACGCCGAGTGAACCCGTTTCGCGCGAGATGATTGCACGCATTTCGTGCAGTGCTTCGGGACGACACAGCACTTGCAGGCAGTGGCCGTGGCGTTCCTTCTTCATGAGGATGGGTGTGACCCACGCGTCGTTGGCGCCGGCGGCCATGAGAGATGCCACCGT
>JBEBAF010000002.1:0-4724 GCA_041159045.1 Actinomycetota bacterium | reverse complement strand
TCGAGTGCACAGGAACTTCAGCAGATGTTGCACGACGCGATGCAGGCCGTTGGTGACGGCCCGATTGCCATTCGTTACCCCAAGGGCACCGCACGACAGGTCGCCGACAACGAAGTCGGCGCGGGATTCACGGCTCGGCAATTGATTTCACGTGATGGTTCTTCGAAGCGCGTGTGCGTTCTTGCCATCGGCAAGTTGGTGGGCAATGCGCTGAAAGCCGTCGAGTCACTTGATACCGACATCGCCGTCGATGTGTGGGACGTTCGTTCGTGCCAACCGCTCGACCCCGACATGATTCGCGCCGCAGCCGGCGCCGATGCGGTGATCACACTGGAAGACGGCATCGTCGAGGGCGGTGTCGGTGCAGCCATTTCGCAGGCAATCGAAGCGGCTCTTCCCGCCGGTACCCCGGTTCCACGCGTGACGAACCTCGGCGTACCCACGCGCTTCATCTCGCACGCCAAGCCCGACGCGATCCTCGCTTCGCTCGGCCTCGATGCTGCGGGCATTGCCGGTGCAATCCGCACTGCCGCACAGCGCTGAATCGCCTAGCGTCGCGGGTGTGAGCACGCCCGACATTTCCCGTTACTCCGACTACACGCGCCTGTCGTTCGAGGCGCACGACAACGGAGTACTGCTCATCACGCTGTCGAACCCCGACAAGTTGAACGCCACCGACGCGGGAATGCACGAGGAACTGTCGCGCATCTTCCGCGACGTCGATCGCGATGCATCGGTACGCGCGGTTGTCGTCACCGGGGCGGGCAAAGCTTTCAGCGCAGGTGGCGACCTGCAGTGGATCAAGGAACAAGTCGGCGACTACGTGCAGACGATGAAGGTGATGCGCGAAGCCGGCGACATCGTGCGCTCGATGATCGACTGCGACACGCCCATCATCTCGGCAATCAACGGAGTCGCCGTTGGTGCGGGTCTCGCGGTTGCATTGATGGCCGACATCAGCATCATCAATGAAGATGCGCGCATCACCGACGGCCACATTCGCCTCGGCGTGGCGGCCGGCGATCACGCCGTTGCAATCTGGCCCCTGCTCTGCGGCATGGCGCAGGCGAAGTACTACCTGCTGACGGCCGACTTCATCGACGGCAAGGAAGCCGCGCGCATCGGATTGGTTACGCGGGCAGTGCCGTTGGCCGACGTTGTTCCCACGGCTTTGGCCGCCGCGCAGAAAGTTGCAGCCGGGCCGCGTGATGCGGTGCGCTTCACCAAGCGTTCGCTGAACCACTGGCTGCGCCAGGCACTCCCCAACTTCGAGGCGAGCCTCGCCTACGAGATGTTGAACTTCCTCGGCCCCGATGCAGCAGAAGGTCTGTCGGCGCTGATCGAAAAGCGTCCACCCGATTTTCTGAAGGACGCACAATGAGCGACCGCGACCTTGCGGGCGAAATCGACTTCGCGCTCGGTCTTGCGGGAATGGCCGACACGGTCACGCTGCAGCCGTTCCACGCACGCGACTTCACGGTCGATTGGAAAACCAATCGCACCGAGGTAACCGAACTCGACCGACGCACCGAAGAGGTTCTCGCCGACGCGCTTGCCCACTACCGACCGAACGACGCAGTATTCGGCGAAGAGTTCGGCAACCGCGGGTCCGATTCATCCGGATGGACATGGGTCATCGACCCGATCGACGGCACGAGCAACTACACGCGCGGAGTTCCCGTGTGGGCAACCCTCATCGCACTGCTCGATCCGCACGACGTTCCGGTTCTCGGCGTGGTCAGCGCACCCGCACTCGGTGCTCGTTGGCACGGCGCCGCAGGCTTCGGTGCCTTCAACTCACGTGGCGCAATTCGGGTCAGCACGATCGCGTCGATCGCCGAGGCTCAGGTCAGCGTCACACCCAACGATGGCTGGGTCGATGCCGGCGGTTACGACAAGGTGATCGATCTGCAACGCGCCGCCTACCGCGCGCGCGGGTTCGGCGATTTTTGGCAACACATGCTCGTGGCCGAGGGCGCAATCGACGCCGCCGTCGATGCAATCGGCTTGGAACCGTACGACACGGCGGCGTTGTGGCCAATCGTCGCCGAAGCAGGCGGCCGCATCACCGATCGCCACGGTGGAAATTCCTTCCGCAACGCTTCAGCCGTTTCGTCGAACGGCTTGGTGCACGCGGAAGTACTCGGCATCATCGACTGCTGAATCCTGCGCTCGCGCAGACATCTAGTCTGAGCGCATGAGTGCACACGACTCCACGGTCATCAAGAACGCGAATCTCATCGACGGTACGGGTGCGCCGGCGCGCATGGCAGACGTCGCATTTGCGAACGGTGTGATCACCGAAGTCGGCGCACCGGGAAGTGTTTCAACGATCGGTGCTCGCGTCATCGACGCCGATGGGCAACTGGTCACTCCGGGTTGGGTCGACGTGCACACGCACTACGACGCGCAAGCAACGTGGGACCCGTGGATGACGCCGAGCAGTTGGCACGGTGTCACAACTGTGGTCATGGGCAACTGCGGCGTCGGCTTCGCACCTGCGGCGCCCGATCGACACGACTGGCTGATCGCACTGATGGAAGGTGTCGAAGACATTCCCGGCTCGGCGCTCACCGAAGGCATCACGTGGGGTTGGGAATCCTTCGAGGAGTACATGGACGTTCTCGAATCCACTCCGCACGTACTCGACTTCGGCGTGCAGATTCCACACGGCGCGCTGCGTGCCTACGTGATGGGTGAACGCGGCGCCGCCAACGAGAACGCCACGGCCGATGACATTGCCGCGATGAGCCGCATGGTGGAATCGGCGATGCGGGCGGGTGCCCTGGGCTTCAGCACCAGCCGAACCCCGTTGCACCGCAGCAAAGACGGCGAATTGGTGCCCGGCACCACCGCCGGCGAAGAAGAGCTGATGGGTATCGCCGACGCCCTGCGACGCGTGGGGCACGGCGTTTTCCAGTTTGCCCCCGAGCACATCAAGGTGCCGCTGAATGAGTGGAGCTGGATGCGCAAGGTGGCACAGACCAGCGGCGCAACGGTCAGCGTGAACTTCAGCCAGCCCGACGATGCACCCGACCTGTGGCGCGATGTGATGGCGTTGCTCGAAGAAGCACAAGCGGATGGTCTGCCGATCGTTGGTCAGGTGGCGGGTCGCAGCATCGGTGTGTTGATGTGTCTCGAAGGAAGCGCGCATCCACTGCTGTTCCATCCTGCATTCAATGCCGTGCGCTTCTCATCTCACGAGGAACAAGTCGCTGCATTGCGTGACCCCGCCTTCTTCCGCACGGTGACCGAAGATCTTCCCGACGACGGAGGATTGTTCGAGAAGGTGATTCTCGGCAATACCTGGAAAATGTTCCCCGTCACCGACGCGAACATCGACTACGAACCTTCGCTGGAAGATTCGGTGCGGGAAATTGCACGTCGACGCGGCGTCACCGAGATGACCGTGATCGTCGAGCAGATGAGGCGCGACAACGGCCGCGGGCTCATCTACATGCCGTTCTTCAACTACGCCTACGGCGATCTCTCGTTTCTCTACGAAGCGCACACACATTCGGGAACGCGCATGGGCCTCGGCGACGCCGGCGCACACTGTGGCGCGATCTGCGACGGCGGCATGCCCACGTTCATGCTCACCCATTGGGCACGCGACAGAAAGCGTGGTCCGCGCATTCCGCTCGAGCACATCGTGCATCGCCAAACCCAACAGACGGCACATCTGTACGGCCTACGCGACCGTGGAGTCATCACGCCCGGCAAACGAGCCGACATCAACATCATTGACTTCGACAACCTCACCTTCACGATGCCGCGCATGGAATACGACCTGCCAGCCGGCGGGCGCCGACTCGTGCAGATGGCACGCGGTTACGTCGCAACATTCTTAAACGGCGTTCAAACCGTCGATCGTGACGAATTCACCGGCGCACTGCCCGGGCACCTTCTGCGCGGGCCACGCGACTGACCACGCGACGAACTTTGGGAAGTTATTTCCATCACGCCAACTGACAAACGGCGCACTTGCGCCAGTACGGTCATTGTGTGGCCCGCTGGAGACATGCACTCGCGATCGGATTCGGAATCCTCGGAGCAATTCTTGCGATCGTGTCCGGCGGCGACCCCGCAGCATTGAGCATCGCGATGGGCGGCGGACTCAGTACCGGACTCGGCTATTGGGTTGGGGCTTTGCTCGGTCGACGTCGCCATTCGCGATAGGTCATCTGCACCGCTACCACCAACAGCAGCGAAGCGAACAACGCGTTCGACAACGACTCCGACATGTGAGCCGCGACCGTGCCTCCGGCGATGGCCGAGAGAATTCCCGCACCACCGATGATCGCCGCCGCCTTCACATCGACGTTCGCCGACTTGCGATTGCGCCACGTTCCCATCAACGAGGTCGGGATGATGACGGCGAGTGACGTTCCCTTGGCGATCACGTTCACCTCGCCGAGCAACAGCACCATCGCAGGGATCATCACGACGCCGCCGCCGACTCCGAGAAGACCCGCGAGTGTTCCGGTTGCGAGACCGATCAACACAAGTGCAATCGCTGCGGCGACGCTGAGGCCGGTGCGACCGTCGGCATGCGTGGTCCAGTACAAACGAATTGCCGATGCGACGAGAACTATTGCGAAGCCGTAACTCAACACATCGTGACGCACGGTCTTCAACATCTTCGTTCCGAGAACCGCACCACCAACAGCACCGATCGCCAACCAGAACGAAACGTGCCAATCAACGTGGTGGTGCGCCCAGTA
>JBEBAF010000001.1:0-3391 GCA_041159045.1 Actinomycetota bacterium | reverse complement strand
CGACCCGGTCGCCTCTTCTATCTCTATGCGGCTGGATACACCGTGATGCGATTCTTCATCGAGGGCCTGCGCATCGATCCGGCACATCACGCGGGCGGCCTGCGCCTGAATCAATGGGTTTCGCTCGTGGTGTTCGTGGTCTCGGTGACGGCGTTCGTCGCACAGGTTCGAATCGATCGGCGTGTCGCGTCTAGCGTGGTCGACCATGGGGAACAGCACAGCGAATGACACCGTCCTGATCGATATGCCGGCAAAGGGCGTGGCACTGCTCACGCTCAACCGACCCGATCGCATGAATGCGTGGAACGCCGAACTGTCGTCGCGCTATTTCGAACTGCTCGGCGAATGCGCACAGAACGACGACGTGCGCGCGATCGTCGTCACAGGCGCAGGTCGTGGATTCTGCGCTGGTGCCGACATGGACGCCCTCCAATCGATCGGTGGATCGTCGGGTGGAGCCCCGAGTGCCGAGGCTGCATCCGGATCACAACTGCAGTCGTTCACCACGACCGTGCCCAAGCCGGTGATCGCGGCAGTCAACGGTGCGTGCGCCGGGATCGGCATGGTGCAGGCGCTCGCGTGCGACATTCGTTTCGCCGCAGCAGGCGCAAAGTTCACCACTGCATTCGGACGTCGTGGCCTCATCGCCGAATACGGCATGAGTTGGTTGCTGCCGCGTCTTGTCGGAACTGCGAATGCGATGGACCTTTTGCTCAGCGCGCGCGTCGTGCTCGCCGAAGAAGCTCACGCAATGGGAATGGTGAACGCCGTGCTTCCCGCCGACAAGTTGGTCGAGCATGCGGTCGACTACGCGGCCGATCTCGCACAGAACGTTTCACCCACCTCCATGGCGGTCATGAAGGCACAGGTCTATGCCGACTACTCACTCGCCCTGGCAGACGCCGAACAGAAGGCCCTTGGATTGATGAAGGAATCGCTGCGCCGTCCCGATTTCAAAGAGGGCGTGGCGAGCTTCATGGAGAAGCGACCCCCGAATTTCGCCCCCGTCGCTCGGTAGCATTCAGCGCCGTGTCAGATCGCGATTCAGCAGCACGCCTTTCCGCCGCCGACGTCGCGAAGGTCGCGCGTCTCGCCCGACTCAATGTGTCGGCAGACGAGATCGAGCGCTACACCCGGCAGCTCGACGGCATGCTCGACCACTTCGCCGACATCGACAGCCTCGACCTTGCGGCGGTTGAACCGATGACCCAGCCGTATCCGCTGGTCAACGTTCTGCGGCCCGATGTCGAACGTCCGTGTCTCGACCGCGACGAAGTTCTCGCAGTTGCACCCGCCGCTGAAGACGGTCGATTCCGCGTGCCGCCGTCGGGTGGTCTCCATGAGTGAGTTCCCCTCCATCGCATCGGTAGCAGCCGATGTCGCCGCCGGGCGCGTCAGTGCGGTTGAAATTCTCGATCAACATCTCGCGCGCATCGATGCACGCGAGGCAGAAGTTCATGCTTTCAATCTCGTCACGCGCGATGCAGCACGTGCAACTGCCGCAGAAATCGACGCACGTGCGAAGAAGGGCGACAACCCCGGTCGACTCGCGGGTGTTCCCATCGCGTTGAAAGACAACTTGTGCACACGTGGAATCGAAACCACGTGCTCGTCGAAGATCCTCCAGGGTTGGAAGCCTCCGTACAACGCCACGGTCGTCGACAAGTTGACGAACGAAGGTGCGGTCTTGATCGGCAAGACCAACCTCGACGAATTCGCCATGGGTTCCAGTACCGAGAACTCGGCATTCGGTCCCACGCGCAACCCACTCGACACTTCGCGCGTGCCCGGTGGAAGCAGTGGTGGAAGTGCAGCTGCCGTTGCGGCAGGCTTCGCCGCGGGCAGCCTTGGCAGCGACACCGGCGGAAGCATCCGTCAGCCGGCGGCGCTGTGTGGTCTCGTCGGTGTGAAGCCGACATACGGATTGGTCAGCCGCTACGGCCTCGTCGCGTTCGCAAGCAGCCTCGACCAGATCGGTCCGTTCACACACACCGTGGAAGACGCGGCAATTCTCACCGAAGTCATCGCCGGTCACGATCCGCTCGATTCGACGAGCATCCCGCAGGGGGCGCCTGACATCGTCGGCGCGCTCGGCTCGGGTGTGAAGGGTCTGCGCATCGGTCGCGTCAGCGATCTTCCCGAAGGTGCCGATCGCGACGTGCTCGATCGTCTCGATGCGGCATTCGACGCTCTCGCCAACGCGGGCGCACAAATCGTCGACGTGAAGTTGCCGTCGTTGTCGTTCGCTCTCACCGCGTACTATCTCATTGCTCCGGCCGAGGCCAGCAGCAACCTCGCGCGCTACGACGGCGTTCGCTACGGGCAGCGCGTTGCGGCAGGGGACATCAACACGATGTACGCCGACACTCGCGAAGCCGGGTTCGGTGAAGAAGTGAAGCGACGCATCATGCTCGGCACCTACGCACTTTCGGCCGGCTACTACGACGCGTACTACGGCAAGGCGTTGAAGGTTCGTCGACTCATCGCCGACGACTTTGCTCGCGCGTACCAAAGCGCCGACGTCATCCTCACGCCGACATCCCCGTCAGTGGCGTTCAGATTCGGCGCGAAGACCGATGATCCGCTGTCGATGTACCTCTGCGACATCTTCACGATTCCCACGAACCTCGCCGGACACCCTGCCGTCAGCGTTCCGTACGGCACGGGCGCCGACAACATGCCCGTCGGTGTGCAGATCCTCGCGCCGACCCTTGGTGAAACAACGATGTTCCGCGTTGCCGCAGAACTGGAGCGTTCGCTGTGAGCTCTGCATCCACCCAGGCAAACGGGCTTCCCGACGGTTGGGAACTCGTCGTTGGACTCGAGGTCCACGTCGAGCTTGCCACCAAGACCAAACTGTTCAGCGCATCGCCGAACCGTTTCGGTGATGAACCGAACACCAATATCGATCCGGTGACACTCGGTCTTCCCGGTGCCCTTCCCGTTCTCAACGAGCACGCGGTCGAGCTGGCCATGCGCATCGGACTTGCATTGAACTGCTCGGTTCAGCCGTGCACGTTCCACCGCAAGAACTACTTCTATCCCGACCTTCCGAAGGCGTACCAAATCAGTCAGTACGACCAACCGTTGAACATCGACGGGTTCCTCATGCTTCCGGGCGGAGTGCGTATCGGCATCGAACGTGCCCACCTCGAAGAAGACACCGGCAAGTCAACGCACTACGGCGGAACCGGTGGTCGTATTCATGGCAGCGACTATTCACTCATCGACTTCAACCGCGCTGGTGTTCCGCTCGTTGAAATCGTGTCACGGCCCGATGTGCGTACTCCCGAGCAGGCGCGTCAGTACGTCAGCGAATTGCGCGCGATCCTCGTTGCCGTTGGCGCCAGCGACGCAAAGATGGAAGAAGGATCGATGCGCTGCGACGCGA